>JBFEWA010000236.1:0-5309 GCA_041546605.1 Bermanella sp. | reverse complement strand
TGATGTGGATTTATTTAAACCGATTAATGGCCATTTTGGTGATGTTGATCAACGACAAGATAAGCAAACCGTCATTACAGATGCCGCTGTGCTGCAATATAGGATTGAATTGACACCCAGCTGGAATGTGACCAGCAATGCACGTTTCGAGCGTATACACTACGATCGTATCTATATTAATTTTGATGACACCATTAGAGCTCGGGCTACGCTGGATAAACAGTTTAATCAGCAGAGATATTTTTTAGGCACCAACTATGAAGTCATTAAAGACACTGTCGTGTACGCGAATTTGGCTAAGCAATATGATCCTATCGAAGATGGAATGAATTTTTTCTATGACGTGAGTACCCTCAAACCATCACAAGTCATGCAATACGAAGTCGGTTTAAAATCCATTTATGATATGCACACAGAAATGTCGCTGGCACATTACCGTATTGAGAAAGAACAATACTTTCAAGCCAATGCAAATGATGCTTTAACCCAGGGCCATTTGTACTCCCAGGGAATAGAGTTTGTAGTTAAGCATGAAATATCTGAACAATTTAGGCTTGGGGGGAATTATGCTTGGGTGGATGCGCAATACGATGGTTACTATGACCCGGTAGTGGGATCGAATGTGGATAAGAATACACCGGTGAATGTTCCAGAGCATATGCTTAGTGCCTGGTTGAGTATTAATGATGTATTTGCATTACCCATTGAGTGGGGGCTTGGCTATAACTATGTCTCTAAGCGCTATGCCAATACATTAAATACGATTGAGCTTAAGCCATACCAGCTACTTAATACCTTCATTGCTTACGAAGGGTCTCACTATCGAGCAGCCATTAGCGTGAGGAATTTAACCGATGAAGTGTATGCGCCGTGGAGTGATGTGTATTATCCAAATCAAGTGGCACTGGGCTCACCTCGCATGATTGAGGCAAGCCTGCGTTTGCACTTTTAACGTTTTCTTAGGAGGGACAATTTACTGTTCCGGCCTTGGCGCATAGGCAAACACGTCACTGAGCATTTGTGACTGATGAAAGCCTTTGCTTTCTAACCCACTTAGTACGCTGTACACAAAGTTTGGCCCGCCACAGCACACTACTTTAATATCTGCAAAATTACCCAGTTTTAAATGCATGAGATCTTCCACTGTCAGCTCGGTGAAAAACTCACATTTTGGGTTGTCTTGAGTCATGGGGTGATAGTGAATCAAGCCTGCATCGGCCCATAGCTGTGCTTGATCAGAATAGAAGCCAGATGTATCTCGATTAATCCAATACAAATGAATGGCGCTATGCTGATGCTTAAGTTGTTCTTCGATCATGGCTTTGGCTTGCGCAAAGCCGGTGCCGGCCACAATAAAAATGAGCGGGTCGTGCAGGTTGTATTGCTCGGCCTGGGTTTTTAACCACACATCTCCTTTTGGTAGACGTGCGCGCACGGTGGCGTGGGTTTGCAAGTAGCTCAAAATGCTTTGGCTGGATTGGTTGTCACCGCTCACACCAAGGTGCAATTCCACTTCACGGCCATTAGGGGCACTGGCAATGGTAAAAGGGTATTCACCGTCGTCGATGAGCAATTCTAAATATTGCCCTGCGTGATAACTCACGGCTTTGCCAGCCGGTGCCAGTAATTGAATGCGATGTACGCCACCGTTTAACGGTTCAATGTTTTGCACCTGAAAGGCTATGTGTTGTAAGGCAATTTCGCCGGGTCCTAGCACTTTCTCTAGCTCCAAAATTAGGTCGCTGCGTGGTTTGGATACGCAACAAAGTAATGGGTTGGCGTCTGGATGATCGGCCGTGTGTCGGCCAAATGGAGTTTGTACAACCCCAGCCGTTAAGTGCGCTCGGCAAATTTCGCAATTGCCGTTGGTGCAGCTTTTACGAATCTTAATGCCAGCACGGCTGGCGGCATCCAGTACGCTTTCATCTTCTTGGGCGGTAAATACCAAGCCCTTGGGTTGAATGGTAATTTGATAGGCCATTAATCTGCTTGGCTGGTGCTATCAAAGATATTTAATTCGTCCCACATGTCGTCCACTTTCTGTTTGACCGCGTCATCCATAACAATGGGAATACCCCATTCGCGATCTGTTTCCCCTGGCCACTTGTTGGTGGCGTCTAATCCCATTTTGCTGCCAAGGCCAGAAACCGGAGAGGCAAAGTCCAGGTAGTCGATAGGGGTGTTATCTATCAGTGTAGTATCTCGGGTGGGATCCATGCGGGTAGTGATGGCCCAAATCACGTCATTCCAATCACGGGCGTTCACGTCGTCGTCGGTGACGATGACAAATTTGGTGTACATGAACTGGCGTAAGAACGACCAGACCCCCAGCATGACGCGCTTAGCGTGCCCTGGGTATTGTTTCTTGATGGTCACCACCGCCATGCGATAGCTGCAGCCTTCTGGCTGCAAATAGAAGTCGGTGATTTCAGGAAATTGTTTTTGCAAGATCGGCACAAACACTTCATTTAATGCCACCCCGAGAATGGCAGGTTCATCCGGTGGACGGCCAGTATAGGTGCTGTGATAAATAGGGTCTTTTCTGTGGGTAATACGCTCAACCGTAAACACAGGGAATTGATCAATTTCGTTGTAGTAACCTGTGTGATCACCGAATGGGCCTTCGTCGGCCATGTCATCCGGATAGATGTAACCTTCGAGAATGTATTCGGCGCTGGCAGGTACCATTAAGTCACTGCCGATGGATTTCACCACCTCGGTGCGACTGTTACGCAGTAAGCCCGCAAAGGCGTATTCCGATAAGGTATCCGGCACCGGCGTCACCGCCCCTAAAATAGTGGCCGGGTCTGCACCTAATGCCACAGAAACCGGATAAGGCTGACCTGGGTTTTGTTCTTGGAATTCACGGAAATCCAATGCGCCACCGCGGTGACTTAACCAGCGCATGATCAAGCGATTTTTACCAATCACCTGTTGGCGATAAATTCCAAGGTTGTGGCGATCTTTGTTGGGGCCTTTCGTGATTACCAGTGGCCAAGTGACTAATGGCGCCGCGTCTCCTGGCCAGCAATGCTGAATAGGGAGCGTGGATAAATCTACATCGTCTCCTTCTAATACCACTTCTTGGCAAGGGGCTTTTTTCACTTCTTTGGCGCTTAGGCTTAATACTTTTTTAAAGATGGGGAGTTTCGACCACGCATCTTTTAAGCCCTTAGGTGGCTCAGGCTCTTTTAAGAAAGCCAGTAGTTTGCCCACTTCACGCAGAGCCTCTACGCTGGTTTCACCCATGCCCATGGCCACGCGTTTTGGTGTGCCAAACAAATTGGCGAGGACCGGCACGTCGGAACCCACGGGATTTTCAAATAACAAGGCAGGGCCACCGGCACGTAAGGTGCGGTCGCAGATTTCAGTCATTTCCAATTTAGGGTCCACAGGCATGCTAATGCGTTTTAGCTCGCCTTGTTTTTCCAATTGGGTAATGAAGTCGCGTAGGTCTTTATATTTCATGCTTGATTGTGAGATGTAAGACGGGAGAAGTAGGCGTTAATTCAGAGCCTTTAAGTTTCATCGCTTACGTCACTTAAACCCTATAAATACAGTGGGAATTATCGTCCCGATTAAAAATGCTGTGGGCGGCAGTTTACTTGAAATCCCTGCAAAAAGAAAAAGCAGCTAATGCTGCTTTTTCTGATGATACTATACGGGACGTGAGCGAGGCAGTTACGACTAGGCATTTTTTTGCGAGTAAACGGAACATAGGGTTCCTATTTGAGTATTGCGAGCAAAAAAATAACAACGTCGTAACAACGCAGCTAGTTCCGACAGATCTTAGCCCTTCATGGTTAAGAAGAACTCCTCATTCGTCTTAGTCCCTTTCATACGATCCAGCATGAATTCGATGGCTTGTAGATCTTCCATCTCAGCAATGATCTTACGCAGAATCCACAAACGTTGTAGTTCGGCTTCTGGCATCATTTGATCTTCACGACGGGTACCAGACTTACGAATATTAATCGCAGGGTAGATACGTTTTTCAGCAGCTTTACGATCAAGGTGTAACTCTTGGTTACCGGTACCTTTAAATTCTTCGTAGATAACTTCGTCCATTTTAGAACCGGTATCCACAAGTGCTGTAGCGATGATGGTAAGTGAGCCACCTTCTTCTACATTACGTGCCGCACCAAAGAAACGCTTTGGCTTTTCTAATGCGTGAGCGTCCACACCACCGGTTAATACTTTACCGGATGATGGAATCACTGTGTTGTAAGCACGGGCAAGACGGGTGATGGAGTCTAATAGAATCACCACGTCGCGCTTGTGTTCAACCAAACGCTTGGCTTTTTCGATAACCATTTCAGCCACTTGTACGTGACGGGCTGGCGGCTCATCGAAGGTCGAGGCAACCACTTCACCGCGCACGCTACGCTGCATTTCGGTTACTTCTTCTGGACGCTCATCAATTAGCAGAACAATCATTTCACACTCAGGGTTGTTGTGTGTGATGGATTGAGCGATGGTTTGTAGCAGCATGGTTTTACCCGCTTTAGGCGGTGCTACGATCAAACCACGTTGGCCTTTACCGATTGGGGCAATCAAATCGATGATACGGCTGGATAAATCTTCGGTACTGCCGTTACCTTGTTCTAATAAGAAACGCTCAGTTGGGAACAGTGGCGTTAAGTTTTCAAATAAAATCTTGCTCTTAGATTTCTCAGGAGCTTCGCCATTCACTTCGTTCACTTTTAATAGGGCGAAATAGCGTTCACCGTCTTTAGGCGGACGGATCTTACCGGATAAGAAGTCACCTTTACGCATGTTGAAGCGACGAATTTGGCTTGGGCTAACGTAGATGTCGTCTGGGCCCGCTAGGTATGAGCTGTCGGCTGAGCGTAGGAAGCCGAAGCCATCCTGTAGAATTTCTAATACGCCGTCGCCGTAAATGTCTTCACCGCCTTTAGCGTGACGCTTAAGGATAGAGAAGATAAGGTCTTGTTTACGTGAGCGGCTCACGTTTTCCATGCCCATGCCTTCTGCGATTTCTAGCAGTTGGGATACGGACTTTTTCTTGAGTTCGGTAAGATTCATATAGATCTGAGAGTTCTGTTTGAAGATTAAAAGAGGGAAATAACTTTATTTGATTAGATTGAGCGGGACGCTCGGTACTGGCTTTGGACTAACTATAGTCGCTTTTATTTTTTGAGTCCAGAAACTAGCTAAAAAACACTCAATAAATAAAAACCCAGCCGGCGGCTGGGTTTTTCGCATCACTTAGATAGTGCTATCAATGAATGCAGTTAGCTGAGACTTAGACAGTGCACCCACTTTAGTGCCTTCGATGTTGCCACCTT
>JBFEWA010000443.1:0-2262 GCA_041546605.1 Bermanella sp. | reverse complement strand
CCGCTCAGGCATCACCATTACCGCCGCCTTATTATTAGGATTTGATCGTCAAGCCGCCGCCCGTTTCAGCTTTTTATTAAGTATTCCGCTCATATTGCTTGCTGGCAGCTACAAAACTTATGAATTATTAACCACCACGCATCCCATTCCATGGAGCTTCATTTTTATGGGGGCCTTGGTGTCGTGTATCAGTGCTTATATCTGCATTTATTTATTTTTAAAGCTCATTGAAAAGCTATCCATGACCCCGTTTGTCATTTACCGCTTAATCCTTGGCTTGTTTTTGTTTATAGGCGTCGCCCTGGGCTGGTTTGTATAAATGATCGATTCACTCACTCTTGTCTGTCATCTACCAGAGTTAGCCGAGCAAGCTCAACGCATCAGCGAAAACTTAGGCGTCACCCTAAGCAAACGTATGCCGGAACAGGCCGACTTTGTACTGATCCTGGATGACACAGGCTTAAAACTCAGTAAACCCTATGACAAGAGCGTGGGCGACCTTAGCATCGACTTTGCCGACGGCGCACTCACTTGGCGACGCCAACATGGCGGCGGCACCGGCCAAGCCATTGCCAAAGCGGTTGGTTTAAAGCAAAAAAAACATCTTACTATTTTAGATGCCACCGCAGGCACCGCCACCGATGCCTTTGTGCTGGCAGCATTAGAATGTGAAGTAACCATGGTGGAACGCCACCCCATAGTGGCGGCCCTACTTGAAAACGCCCTTGAACGCGCAGAACTGAACCCAGATGTGCACGCCATCACCCAGCACATGACATTAGTAAAAGGCAGCAGCTTAGATTACTTAAATCAATGCGACGAAGACGCCTTTGATATCGTGTATCTGGACCCCATGTTCCCCCATACCGATAAACAAGCGGCGCAGGTTAAAAAATCCATGCAGTTTTTTCGTGATATGGTGGGTAAAGATGAAGACGCCGATGCTTTATTAGCCCCCGCACTAAAGGCAGCAAAATATCGCGTTGTGGTAAAGCGCCCGCGTAAAAGCCCCTATTTGAATCATCAACCCCCTACCTTAAGCCAAGAAGGCAAAGCCAATCGCTTTGATATTTATGTGAATAAAGGGATGAAGGACTAGGGTTTGGGCTTGTTCAAAACTTACGTTTGAACACAAAGCGAATAAAGTTGGTTTCGTTTTCCACCACTATGTACATATCGGTACGCTTAACGTCCATAATGGAAAACCACTCATGATTCTCCATTAGTATCTTCACATTGCCGTCACGGTCTATTTTGACACTCTCCGTACCCAACTCTTTAGGAACTTTCATATTGCGAATGCTGCGGGTACGAAAGGTTAACTCGATGGTGTCGCCCTCTTCTGGGGTAAAGTCTTCCACCGTATCAATGGCATCCAATTCATTAAGATTCACAACAAAGCGATCGGCACCTAAGCCACCGTACAAAATGTCCGCCCCCAGGCCTCCATTAATCACATCATCCCCAGCGCCACCGTAAATCTCATCCACCTGTGCGGTACCGTGCAGTTCGTCATTGCCTGCTGAACCTTGAATCCGCGCTGCATCCTCTGCATAAACTGAGTTCACGCCTACCAATATGCTTAGACATAGAGTCAGCGTGCGCATCTTAAATAAATAATTCACGACCACACCTTAAACAACACCTTCGCGCTGAATCATAGCCTGATAACCCGGTAAACCTGCAATGCGTTGCAACCAAGCTTGAATGCTTGAATAACGGGACAAATCAAATCCCCCTTCATGGGCCACATGCGTGTAACCATATAGGGCAATATCCGCTGTAGAAGGTGAATCCCCAATTAAAAATGGAGCCTTGGATAGTTGGCTTTCCATCACCGCCAACGCTTTATGACCACCTGCTTGCTTAGCCTCATACTCACCCCGTTTATGCTCCGGCAAACCTAGGTACACATTAATGTAACGGGCCACAGCAATAAAAGGTTCATGGCTATATTGCTCAAAAAATTGCCATTGCTGGATACGTGCTTGCTGTAAAGCATCGTCTGGATAATAAGGTGTGTCATGGGCCAGATAATTCAAAATGGCATTGGATTCCGCCAACACCTCCCCATTATCCAACTGGATAATGGGCACCTTGCCATTGGGGTTCAGCGCTAAAAAGCGCTCTGTGCGAGTGTCCCCCGCCATAATATCGACAGAAACCCACTCATATTGAATGTTTAATAAATGACAGAGTAGCTGGATTTTGTAACAGTTACCGGATTGCGTATCGCCATAGATTTTCATTAACTTTCCTTGT
>JBFEWA010000214.1:0-5746 GCA_041546605.1 Bermanella sp. | reverse complement strand
CAGCCCGTAACTGGGCAAAATGTTCACTGATGGCCACGGCTGTGGCATCCACCCATGGGGTTAATGGCTTCGCCACATCCACAAAGGCTTGTAGTTGGTCATTACCGGTTTGGCGGAAACTGTAAAAATAAAACGCCGCCAGCTCACGCTTAATTTGTAAGCCCACTTTTTCTTCCTGCTGCAACCAGTGTTGCTCCACTGATGCTTCCAATTGTGCAGCTGGTAAGGCAGATAAACCCAGAGCATGGCAGGTTTTCCATAATTCTTTGCGCAGCGCTAAATTCAACTTTTCGGACATGTATTGAATGCCCATCACTAACTCACTGCGTTCCGGGTTTGGGGTTTGGGTTTGCAGCTTGAAAAAATATTCGCGCAAGGATTCACGATCATCCAATTGCAACGCCGCTTTTTCTAGCTTCTCGCGCACGGCCCACACAGGCGAGCGCCACTGATTACTGCTATCTTTTCCTTGGGCCGCTAAACTATCAATTAATTTACTGGCAATTAACTGCTCATCCAAAAACCGCAAACGCTCACCAATGGCAGTTTGCAAGTTGGGCTCTAATGCCATGGCACAGGCCGGACGCAAGGTTTGCCAAAACGGCGACACTTGCGCAGACAAGGCTTCGATTTGCCCAAGAGGGGACGCAGCCCATAACAAACCAGGCAACATACTGAATACTAAAAAAAGCCCGCGCATTTATTTCTTACCTATTAAACCTGAGTCCATACTATCCCCAACCAAACCGGCATCAGGGTCATTAAATACAGCTGCATCCAATTGTTTTTCTGACTTGGCCACAATACAGGCCACTGTGGCATCACCGGTTACATTAACCGCTGTGCGCATCATATCCAATAAACGATCCACACCAATAATTAAAGCAATGCCTTCAACCGGTAAACCCACTTGGGTTAATACCATGGACAACATCACCAAGCCCACACCGGGCACACCTGCGGTACCAATGGAGGCCAAGGTGGCGGTGGCAATCACGGTTAAAAAGTCCATGGCGGACAAATCAATGCCATAGGCTTGGGCAATAAAGACCGTGGCCACCCCTTGCATGATGGCGGTGCCATCCATGTTTAGGGTTGCCCCTAAGGGTAAGCAAAATGATGCCACGCGATTATCCACCCCTAAGCGCTCTTCTGTGGTGCGCATGGTCACTGGCAAGGTGGCATTACTGGATGAGGTACTAAAACCAAATAACTGAGTGCTGCGCATTTTGTTCATGAACAGCCAAGGATTTAATCGTGATAAACCGGCTAACAAAGCTGGGTAGATCAACACCATTTGCATAGCCAGCACCAACACCACGGTAAAGAAGTACACAGATAGTTCGGCAATGGCACCCAAGCCTTGGCGCGCAAATAACGAGAACAACAAAGCAAACACACCTATGGGTGCAAAATGCATCAACATGGTGACCAGATTCAAAATCACCACATTCCAATCTTCAAATTGGCTGCGTACTCTTTGCCCCACCTCACCGGAACGATTAATGGCCATACCCAGCAATAACGCGAACACAATGATTTGCAGCATCTTGCCATCGGCCATGGCGGCAATGGGATTACTGGGGAAGATATCGATAATCACTTGGGCGAAGGAACTGCCCTGCTGAATATTAACCGTGCTTTGACTGGTTAAATTGGCGCCCACTCCGGGCTCAAACAATATGGCCATAAGCATGGCAAGTGAAATGGCAATGGCGGTGGTGATCAAATACAGAGAAATGGTTTTGCCACCTAAGCGACCCAGTTGTTTACCTGAGCCTAAACTGGCGGCACCGCACACTAACGACACCAACACCAAGGGGACCACCAGTAACTTCAAGGTGGCCACAAATACTTTACCGAGAATAAAAAACAGGCCACCCACCAGCCAGTCATTAATGATCACATCGAGCCAAGAGGCCGTGCCTTGCAGCCATTGGGCGCAGGTTCCCAGCAAAATAGCCAGGATCATTGCAATCAATATTTTTTGCGTTAAGCCGTGGGTGCTTTTCATGTTTATTTCTTTTTCTTAGGCTTTAAAAATTTAGTTAACCCTTGAAACCACATGACTTCGGCGAAGTTACCACTGATCACCAAATCTTTGTTTTGAATGCCCGCCATAAACGCATTCTTATCTTTGGCTGTCAGAATAGCCAAGCCTGTGGCCGCATCTTTAAAGCTCAAAGTAAACGTTGGTTCCTTGGTTAAACCTGCTGAAGAAGAAACCTTACCATCTTTAACAGTGAAATTGCGACCGCTACCACTTGCGGTTTGAATTTGGAAAACCACGTCTTTACCGTCAATGTATTCAGCGCAAGCCGGATTATTTTTTGCTGCTTTCTTTAATAACTGAGCAAGCATCCAAAGAAGGAACTTAAATTTCAACATAAATAGCCACTTTTAAAATTATTAATAATGAGAATGTTTCACGCGCGATAGTCGCCGCGGCATCATACCATGGTCTTGAGTGGCATCAATCTTAGGAGGGGATTTGTCAGCCCTGCAATAGCAGGGCTTAAGAAGGGCGTGCTTAGCTGTTTACCGCGTCTTTTAGCGCTTTACCCGGTTTAAAGCCCACAGAGTTGCTGGCTTTAATGGTGATGGCTTCACCGGTTTGTGGGTTTTTACCTTGACGCTCAGCGCGATGCTTCTGCACAAAGCTACCAAAGCCCACTAGGCTTACTGGATCATTTTTACGTAGAGACTCAGTAATTTGATCGGTAATGATGGTAATAATTTCAGCTGCTTTTTCTTTGCTGATATCAGCTTGGTCTGCCACGTAAGCGGCAAGTTCAGGTTTACGCATAGTATGGTCCGACTTGTTATTGTTTTTATCACACCAGCATGGCTGGCAATATCTTATTCAAAGCCATCTTTTCAGCAACACAGTCACCGGTCAAGGCATAACCGAGTAATTTCCCCTCAGAATCCTTAAAAAGAGCCTTAAAATGTGGAGTTTGACCATCTATTTGCCATTCACCCACACTATTTTCTAATGGCGGGCAGGTGACAATGGGCAAACTTGGGGTTTTCACCATGACAGGCATCACAGGGTAACTCACTTGAGTTTCGGTACCTGCCAAGGTCTTCGCCAGTGCACGGGCACAGTTCATCAACGGCAAAACATACAACAGGTTAAGCCCTTCCACTTCGGCGCAATCACCAATGGCATAAATGTGCTCGGCACTGGTTTTAAGGTGACGATCCACCACAATGGCGCGATTCACCTCTAATGCCGCCGCTTGTGCTAACGCCACACGAGGTTTTAAACCTACAGCGCTGAGCATGACATCTGCTTGAATTTCAGTGCCATCGGATAGATGGGCCACAAAACCGTCCCCTTGCGGGCTCACAGAGGTCACGGCTTTTTCTAAATGCAGGTTCACACCTAAGCCTTCTAAGGCTGGAATCAAGGCTTCGCCACACTGAGCGGGAATCAAGCGTGACAATGGTTGAGCATCCGGCGCCACCAGTTCCACTTCGAAACCGGCACTGGCAAGATCATGGGCGTATTCACAACCCACAAGACCGGCGCCTAATACGAGAACTCGTTTCTTACCTTGTACCGCTGCATGAAACTTGTGGTAGTCCATCAAGTCATTCACATGGTAAAGGTGCTCAGCCCCTTCGATAGGCAGCTGGAATGGCTCAGCCCCAAGGGCCAATACCAAGTCACCATAGGCGATGTTTTCATCCCCAAGGCTGATAATTTGATCGGCAGGATTAATCGCCGTGATGGTTTGGTGGGTACGAATTTCCACCTGCAGTTGTTCTGCCATGGCACCCGCATCATTCATGGCAAGACCATCGGCATCCTTTTGTTTGCTAAACCCGGTACTTAACATGGGCTTACTGTATTGGCGACCATCATCGGAGGTGATCATGATGACAGGGCGATCGCTATCGGCTTTACGGAATTCTTTTACCAGATTGTAACCGGCCAAGCCCGTTCCAATTACCACAAGAGGTGCAGTCATGAGGATGCCTTTATAAATTTTTATTAGAGCTATTCGAACAAGCCAAAGCTTGATCATTTTTTATGGCTACATGGGAGCCTTAGAAGCGTCACTGACGATGAATTATCTAAGCGTCACCGAACCAACGCCTTGTGTTAAAGCGTTAACGGCGATGACAGGGCTAGGCAAAAAATGTGAGAGCGCGCAGTTTACGTCTTGTAAATGAGCATCTCGAACATTTTTTAACAACGCCCTGTCGAGTAAGTTAGCTTTAAATTTCGATCATCTCGAAGTCGTCTTTCCCCACCCCACAATCCGGACACAACCAATCACCCGGCACATCACTCCAACGGGTTCCCGGCTCTAGGCCTTCTTCTGGACAACCTGCGGCTTCATCATAAATCCAACCGCACACGATACACTGCCACTTCTTAAAATCTTGAGCCATAATACTCTCCCAAATTTTTCAGCTGCGAACCTTACCCAAAAGTCTTGTCCTACACAAATAATCTCTGCTTATAGATGACAGGCCAAACTTGATTTATGCCAGGCTTTACGCCATTGTGCGCCGATTGTGATTAAAGGCCCCTTCATGCAGTTAGTGTTATCGCCATCCTTTTCTTTACTGCCTTGGTTAAGACTGACCCCCATGCCCCATAGCGTGGTGAATGGTCCTTGGCGTCATTGGTTATTGGATACGGGATCACTCACAGAAAACCTAAAAGCCGCGGCTCAAGGGCGTTTTAGCCTGAAACTTATCCGTCGTCATTTCGCCTTACCCAACTTGTCCGAGTCCAATGCCATGGGCATTAAACTGCGCCAGCAAGCTTATATTCGCGAAGTGGCCTTGTGTGTCGATGATGAGCCGCAGATATATGCGCGCAGCATTATTCCTCGCCAAACCCTCACAGGCTACGAGCGTCAACTGTTAACCCTGAATAGCAAACCCCTTGGGGAATTTTTATTCAACCATAGGCATATGCGACGAGGGCCCATAGAGATCAAGCGCGCACAGCTCAATGGCCAGATGGTATGGGCGCGGCGCTCTATTTTTTATGTGAACAATAAACCGCTACTGGTTTGTGAATTCTTTCTGCCCAGCCTGCTACAGATTAGTGCGCAATAACGCTAGAATGTAGCCACCTTCAAATTTCGCAACACCATGAATTGGCTAACGGATCGTTTCCCGACACTTCCTTTTTATATTCAACTGATGCGCTTGGATAAACCCATTGGGATTTATCTGTTGTTATGGCCCACCTTTTGGGCACTTTGGGTCGCCGGCGAAGGCCACCCAAGCATCAGCAACATCATTATCTTCACCCTGGGTGTTATCATCATGCGCAGCGCTGGCTGTGTCATTAATGACTATGCTGATCGTCATGTGGATGGCCATGTCAAACGCACCCAACAACGCCCCCTTGCGCAAAAAGTCATCAGTGAAAAGCAAGCATTAGGTTTGTTTGCAGGCCTGTGCGTCAGCGCCTTTATTTTGGTGCTATTCACCAACACCTTTACCGTTTATCTATCCTTTGGTGGTTTGCTATTGGCCTTTATGTATCCCTTCATGAAGCGCTATACCCATTTGCCACAAGTGGTATTAGGCGCCGCTTTTGCGTGGGCCATTCCTATGGCATTCGCTGCCGAGCAAAACGCCCTGCCGGATGTGGTGTGGCTACTGTACGTGGCCAATGTCACTTGGACCGTGGCCTACGATACCCAGTACGCCATGGTGGATCGGGACGACGATATCAAGATCGGGGTCAAATCCACCGCCATCCTGTTCGGTG
>JBFEWA010000340.1:0-3539 GCA_041546605.1 Bermanella sp. | reverse complement strand
TTGATCGGATTTTACACACGCCATTTGTGAGCGTGGGATCATGATTTCGCGGACTTGCATGTCGGCCACCTGGATGGCCCCTTCCATGATGGATAATGCGTCGCTGTCCACCAGTTGCCGTTCTTCGGCTTCTCTTAGGATGTGCTTCATCTCGTTGCGACTTTTGGGGTCGCCAGAGAATAGGCGTAAATTCTCTAACCAGCTAAAAAGGGATTTTCTCGGTCGGTCTTCGTTCATGATCTTAATCAGTGATGAAATAAGGGTCGGCAATTTCCAGCTGAGCCAGAATTTGTCGTTCTAGGTTTTCCATAATATCGGCTTCTTCGTCCTTTATATGGTCGTACCCTAATAAATGCAAGCAGCCATGCACCACCATATGGGCAAAATGATCGCTAAATGTCTTGTTTTGTACATGGGCCTCGGCGGCCACAACCGGTACGCAGATGACCAAGTCGCCAATAAGGTTGCCCATCTCTTCTAGTCCGGCCAATTCTGGTGGTAACTCAAAGGGGAAAGACAGCACATTGGTGGGCTTGTCCTTGCCGCGATACTCAAAGTTCAGCTGTTGGCTTTCTTCGTTATCCACAAGGCGAATACTGAGTTCGGCGTCTTGCTTGAAGTCTTTAAGAGCGGCTTCTGCCCACAGCGTGAGCTGCTCAGCAGAAGGCAGTGAATCGTGTTCACTGGCAATCTGTACATCCACATCAATCATCTTGATTGCCCTTAGCTGCTTCATCCGCCGCTTTCTTCGCTGCTATTTGTGCATCGTGAGCATCATAGGCGTCCACGATTTTCTGCACCAATGGATGACGCACCACGTCTTTATTGGCGAAGTGAGTAAAGCCTATGCCTTCAACATCTTTAAGAATATTGATGATGTGACCCAGACCAGAGCGGGTACCACGTGGCAGATCCACCTGGGTGATGTCCCCTGTGATGACGGCCTTGGAGCCAAAACCAATACGGGTTAAGAACATCTTCATTTGCTCTGGGGTGGTGTTTTGGCTTTCATCCAAAATCACATAGGCATTACTGAGGGTACGACCACGCATGTAGGCCAAAGGCGCAATCTCAATGACGTTGCGCTCTTGCAGTTTCACCACCTGCTCATAGCCCAGCATGTCATGCAAGGCATCGTAAAGTGGGCGTAAATATGGGTCGATCTTCTGTGCTAAATCACCGGGTAAAAAGCCCAGTTTCTCGCCGGCTTCTACCGCTGGGCGTACCAGCAGGATTTTTTGTACGTCATCACGCAGTAGGGCTTCCACGGCACAGGCCACGGCTAAATAGGTTTTACCGGTACCGGCAGGGCCGATACCAAAGTTCACGTCGTGTTCTTGAATGGTGCGCACGTATTTTTGCTGGTTGGGCCCACGGGGCTTGATGATCAGCTTAGGGGTGCGAATCACCACAGGCTTTTTACCGGCGTCTTTGTTGTGATCTTTCTGATACGCAATCTCTATGTCGGCTTCTTGCAGTAACAGATGAATGAGGTCTTTGCGAATTTCAGTGCCGTTGTGGGTTTCGCGGTACAGGCGTTGAATGATCTGGCTTGCGTGATCCACCCCTTGGGCTTCACCGGCTAGCTTAAAATGATTGCCGCGGTTGAAGATACGAATATTAAAGTGGGTGGCGATTTGCTTGATGTGGCTATCAAGGTCTCCGCACAAGTTGGCCAAACGACGGGTATCATCTGGCTCAAGGTAGAACTCGGCTTGTGCGGTGTGGAGCTTTTCAGCGCTGGCGGTTGTCATTCAGTAATGGGTTCTCTGTTTTCGTTCAGTATGGATTAGAATACGCCTTCGTCCAGAAGTAGGCTACCTAATAGACTGTTGGTGTAGGCGTCTTCGATCTTCACTTTGACGAATTTACCAATCAAGCTGGTGTCGTCACAGCGGAAATTCACCACGCGATTGTTCTCGGTACGCCCTTGTAATTGCCCTGGATCTTTCTTGGAAACGCCAGATACCAAGATGGTTTCTGTGTTGCCGACCATGCGACGACTGATGGATTGTGCATTTTGCGTAATTCGATTTTGCAAAATCTGTAGGCGCTGTTTCTTTACGTCTTCAGGGGTGTCGTCTTCTAGGTCAGACGCTGGCGTGCCTGGGCGGGCGCTGTAGATAAAGCTGAACGACACGTCAAAGCCGATCTCGGCAATCAGGTTCATGGTGTCTTCAAAGTCTTGGTCGGTTTCACCAGGGAAGCCGATGATAAAGTCAGAGCTAATGCTGATATCTGGGCGTAACTGCTTGATACGATTGATTTTATCGATATACATATCAATCTCATGACCACGCTTCATGGCCGCAAGAATACGGTTTGAACCACTTTGTACCGGCAAGTGTAGGTGACTCACCAATTCAGGCACTTCGGCGTACACTTGAATCAAGCTGTCGCTGAATTCCACAGGGTGGCTGGTGGTGAAACGAATGCGGTCGATACCGTCCACTTCGGCCACGGCGGTGATGAGTTCGGCTAAATCCGCAATGTCGCCATCGGCGGTTTGGCCTTGGTAGGCGTTGACGTTCTGGCCTAATAGGTTCACTTCACGCACCCCTTGGTCAGCCAGTTGTTGTACTTCTTTCATGACGTCATCAAATGGACGGCTCACTTCTTCACCACGGGTGTAAGGCACCACGCAGAATGTGCAGTACTTGCTGCAACCTTCCATCACAGAGACAAACGCAGTGGCACCTTCAACCTTGGGTGCAGGCAGGTGATCAAACTTCTCGATTTCAGGGAAGGTCACATCCATTACTGGGATTTTATTGGCGCTGGCGTCTACGAATTCTGGTAGGCGGTGTAGGGTTTGTGGGCCAAAGATCATATCCACTTGCGGGGCACGCTTACGAATGGCTTCCCCTTCTTGGCTGGCTACGCAGCCACCTACACCAATGATTAAGTCTGGATTCTTGGCTTTAAGCTTGTTCCAGCGGCCCAATTGGTGAAACACCTTTTCTTGGGCTTTTTCACGAATGGAGCAGGTATTCAGCAGGACAACATCGGCTTCTTCTTCGTTGTCTGTGATTTCCATAGCATGAGTTTCCCCCAGCAGATCAGCCATGCGGGAGCTATCGTATTCGTTCATTTGGCAGCCATGGGTTTTGATGTACAACTTTTTCGCCACGGTTTAAGACCACTCATGCTATTAAAAAGGAGGGCGGCATTATACTCACATGTGCACTTTCTGCCCAGTTTTCCTTGAATTTGTTCAAAGCGGGTTTGTAAGCAATCTCTTACAGCAAGTGAGGAAAAATGGGATATGCATCACAAAATAAGCTGGTAGAATGGCCACTATTAACATGCGATAAATGTTGTGTGTTTTATGGACTTAGGAAACCTAGATAGGAAGTCAGGCATGAGAGGGTTTGCAACGGAGGGTATGGCGATGGCTCAGGAAGGTTACCGCTTAAGAGGAGACGGCAGTCATGATGATATCGTGCGTCGACTCCAAGCTGAAATAGAACGTTTAGAATCCCAATTAGCACGACTACAAGTAGAAGATGCCCCTCATCGATTTAGTTTGATGAAGACTT
>JBFEWA010000524.1:0-1122 GCA_041546605.1 Bermanella sp. | reverse complement strand
TGGCCCTGTTTTCTATGGGCGTGCCAGCACTGGTTCCAAGAGCATAGGCATTGGACATGGCAAGCAACAAACAGCCTATCGCGCCCCCAATCCTTATGAGCCTTTTCATATGTGCTCTCCTTTGTTTTAAATTCGTGTGTTTAAACATGCTTGTTCTTGTTATTTCAATCTAACTTGATAACTGAAATTGAATTCAGGTGTATAGCTGCCCGCTTTATCTGAGTTTTTATAAATGCCTGCAGGTGAAATTCTTATATAGCGGATGGTTGGGTCATAACCATCACCACTGTCTGCGGGTTCATAAGTAAAATCCGCCCCATCTTGTGAAAAACTTACGTGATCCGTTAGCGAGTTGAGCCCTAAGAAATCAAAAGTTAGATCACTTTGATTTAAACCTGTTCCATCTTCAAAGCAAACAGGGCCCGCACCAGTTCCCGGGCCGCGATTTAAGCAGGTTAGATCGCCAATATAAAGCTCAGAGTCCATTGGGATTTCATCTTGCAAAACGATGGAATTACTATCGCTTTTGCCGCGACCAGAATTGACGGCGTGAATGTTATAACGCAATTCAGCCCCTGGTATGGCTTTGGGCTTATTACCGGCGCTTAATGGACCATTAATAGGGTCATTAATCACTTCAATGGATTTAGTGAGTGCGATATTAGGTAAGAAAGGTAAAACAGTGAAATCAGTAATACCTGTGTGTTCTACATCGTTCTCCACCCCTTCTTTGGCGGTTACAGAAATTGTCCAGCCGTTTAGGATTTCATTCTCTTCCAGTAAGGTAAAGGGGGAGGTGAATGTTTTAGTTGCAGAAGCGCTATCATCACTTGGGTCGTCAATGGCCATCATATCGATATTGGTACCACTTCCAAAATCGTAGAATGAACCATCATTTTTTTGAATGGTTAGATTGGCGTTTGTAATATCAAATGCACCGAATGGGTCAGATACAGTTGCTCGTACTGAAAGCTGAGTATCTGGCTGGCTAGAGGTAATCACAGTCGAACCGCTGTCATCTATGTAATCACCGTCTCCATCTAAATAAGGTGCACTGTAAACTTCAATGCTATCCACATTAATAACGGTCGATGCATTAATGATTACGGCTGAATAACCGTC
>JBFEWA010000237.1:0-5260 GCA_041546605.1 Bermanella sp. | reverse complement strand
CTCGAACTCGCGACCCCAACCTTGGCAAGGTTGTGCTCTACCAACTGAGCTATTCCCGCACTTTGTTGTCGGGTTATCCCTGACAACGGAGGCACATTTTAATGACCTGCCCCTAAGTGTCAACGTTTTTTTCCTTATTTCTGAATTACTTAGCGCATTTTTTAAGGTTTGAGCATAAAACCATCAAAAAACATAAACAAGCAACCAAAAACCAAGAAAAATGCTTTTAAAACAATCAATTAGAGCTCTTGAGAGCTGGCCATGCAGCAATGAGGTAAGTCACCATAGACCAAAGAGTTAAAACCGCAGCGGCCACCAACGAAATAACCGCAGCCCAGTACCAACCGTCCGACGCAATGAACGCTGTGCTACCACCTGGCTCGATACCTAACATGCCGGTAATGGCAAACATCTGCATAAGGGTTTTGGCTTTACCGATAAAGTTTACAGCAACTGTGTCACTCTTACCGACCGACGCCATCCACTCACGCAAAGCTGAAATAATAATTTCACGACCAACAATAATTAAGGCAGGTACTGTTACCCATAATGTTTGATCCCTCTCCACCACAATCATAAGAGAAACCACCACAATGAGCTTGTCTGCCACGGGATCTAAGAACGCACCAAACGGCGTCATAAGATTCATTTTACGGGCAAGGTATCCATCCCAGTAATCCGTAATACAGGCAAACCAGAACACCACAGCTGCTGCAAAACTTGCCCATTCAACCGGCAGGTAAAACATAATAACCATTAGCGGAATCAACACCACTCGAATGGCCGTAAGAATATTAGGAAGGTTTAACGGCATTTTTCTATCCAATTACTACTCATAAATTGCCCTATTGATGTAAGGCATCGTATATATCTTGTGCAAGCTGACGACTGATCCCAGGAACCTTGGCGATTTCTTCAACATTAGCAGACTTAACCTGACTGGCATCGCCGAAGAATCTTATCAGTTCTTTACGTCTTTTTGGACCAATACCCGCAATTCCTTCTAAGATGGAGCGCCCTCTGGCTTTGGCACGACGGGCTCGATGACCCGTTATGGCGAATCTATGGGATTCATCCCGTATTTGCTGAATCAAATGCAACGCAGGGGATGCTAACTCCAAATTAAAGCTTCTGCCCTTAAACAACAGAATTTCCATGCCCGCTTTTCGCGTCACACCTTTTGAAACACCCAGCACAGGCACGTCATTAATGCCCAGCTCACTCAAGACGGTTTCAGCGATATTCAACTGTCCTTTGCCGCCATCAATCAATAGTAGATCCGGCTTTTTATCATCCGTCATCTTTTTAAATCGACGTGTCAGGGCTTGCTGCATGGCACCATAATCATCACCAGCCACCTCCCCTCCAATATTGAATTTACGGTAGTCAGATTTTAAAGGGCCATCCTGATTAAACACCACGCAGGATGCCACGGTTGCCTCCCCGTGACTGTGACTAATATCAAAGCACTCCATTCTGGTAGGAATATCATCAAGCTGTAACACGGTTTTTAAATCTTGATATTGCGCCATGATGTGCATTTTATCCTGCAATTTAAGGCGCACAGCCTCTTGGGCATTAGCTATGGCCAGCTGCAACCAGCGCAGACGATCTGAGCGTACGGCATGGGAAACCCGAACACTCTTGGTTCGCTTTTCTTTTAGGGCGGATTGAATGACATCCACATCTTCCAATTGATGAGAAACAATCACCTCATCTGGAATCTCACGCCCTAGAATCAAATAAAATTGTGAAACGAACGTTGCCAATGCCTGCTCTGCCGTTTCATCCATAAGAAACTTCGGATAAAACGATTTACTGCCCAGCATTCGCCCGTGACGAATACTGGCAACATGCACAGCACAAGCGCCTTTATCTTGGCAAATGGCCAGCACGTCGATGTTTCCCTGCTCTGCATCAATGGCTTGGGATTCTTGCACCTTGCGTAAGTATTGAACCTGATCACGAATTTGAGCCGCATCTTCAAATCTAAGTTCAGAGGATGCCTTTTCCATATCATTATTCAGTTCTTTGATAAGATCCTGATTCTTCCCTTGTAAAAACATTTCGGCATGTGACAAATCCGCAGCGTACTGCTCTTTGGTAATCAAGTTCACACAAGGCGCACTGCAGCGACCAATTTGATGCTGCAAGCAAGGGCGAGAGCGATTATTAAAATAGCTGTCCTCGCAATTGCGTAAGCGAAATACTCGCTGCAAAAAATTTAAACTTTCTTTTACCGCTAATGCACTCGGAAACGGACCAAAGTACTGCCCTGTTTTAAATTTTTTACCGCGCACATATGCCAACAATGGATAGTCATGATCAGAACGATAAATATAAGGGTAAGACTTGTCGTCTTTTAATAAGATGTTATAGGGCGGCTTGTTTTGTTTGATTAGATTTTGTTCAAGCAGCAGCGCTTCCGTTTCGCTGCCGGTAATAGTGACTTCGATACTTTCGATTCGCGACACTAAAGCCACAGTTTTGGAGGTTAAACCACTGGCGCCGAAATAACTGGATAGGCGATTTTTAAGATTCTTTGCCTTACCCACATAAAGCAAGCCGCCTTGCTCATCGTACATACGATAGACACCTGGCTTTTGGCTCACATGTTTTAGGTAGGTTTTAGCATCAAAGCTCATGGGCGTGCATAAATCAGACTAGGCAAGGGATTCTGTATCTATGATACCGTGACGAATTGCCAAGCGAGTCAACTCCACATCACTGGAAATTTCCAGCTTTTCAAAGATGCGATAGCGATAAGTATTCACTGTCTTTGGACTTAAAAACAGCTGATCTGAAATCTCCTGCACTTTCACGCAATTTACAATCAGAATACTGATTTGCATCTCGCGATCAGACAGCAAGTCAAACGGGCAAGCATCCTCTTGAGTAGCAAAAGGTTTTAATGCCATGCGCTGTGCAATCTCAGGGCTAATATAACGCTGACCAGACTTCACTTTTAGCACTGCCATGATCATTTCATCGGCAGTCGCCCCTTTGGTCATATAACCAGCGGCACCGGCTTGCAACAAACGGGAGGCAAATGGGTCTTCTGCGCAGGCGGTGACAGCAATGACGCGAACATCCTCATTTTGGCGCAGCAGCTTACGGGTAGCCTCAAGCCCACCCATACCTGGCATGCGGATATCCATGAGCACCACATCTGGCTCATGTTGCTTGGCTAAATCAATAGCCTCTTCACCACTGGATGCTTCGGCCACCACCTGGATCTTGTTACTGCCACTAAGCAGACTAACAATCCCCATACGGACCAAATCATGATCGTCAACTACTAATACCCGAATCAAATTGCACCCCTAAAAATCATAACGACTGCGGCGCCTATGCTAGCAAACCCCAGCCATGAAGGCAGTTATTTTTTACTCTTATGTAGATCATCCAGCCTTAAGCGCTGCCATTCTTGGCTTGGCTCATTTAACGGCAGGCGAATCTCCACCACATCCCCATCTAAGCGGCGCATCACCTTAAAGCCTAGGTTTTTCGCAAGCTTCAGCATAGGGGTATTATCAGCTAATACTGTCCCTTTCATCTCGATGGTGCCTTTTGATGTGCAATATTTGATCATTTTATTCATCAAGGCCGAACCCAAGCCTAGGCCTTGTGCATTATCGCCCACCAAAACCGAGAACTCTGCTTGTAGTAAATCCGCATCCGTCCAAGTTTGAACCACACCCAGTATCTCGCCGTCTTTGCTAAAAGCAACAAACGTCATTTCCTGCTGGTAATCAATCTGTGCAAACAAGGCCAAATCGCGATGCCTAAAATTGCGACGCGCTGTAAAGAAACGATAGCGAATGGACTCAATACTTAGCGCTTCATGGAAGATTTTAAGCTCTGGCTCATCCTCTCCTCGAATCGGCCTAAGCACTATTTGCTTATCGCCTTTAACTGTTATGGTTTCTTCATACTCAGCAGGATATGGTTGAATACATAGCTGATGCTTAGGCCCAATATCGGCCGCCATACCTAAAATTTTCGCGCCTTCCACTGGATGCAAAATAACATTCAGTTCACAGCCTTTTAAATTAGGTAGATCAATGGCCATTTGCGACAAACGAATCAACATCTGTGATAGCTGCTCAACATCACGATCAAAATGTCGACTGCGCTCTTTTAACACCCTGTAAATATGTGTCTTAGACATTAACTGTTTTGCCAGAACATCATTTAACGGCGGAAATTGAACGGCACGATCCGCCATGATATTGGCCGTGGCACCGCCACCACCAAAAATAATGACCGGCCCAAACGTGGCATCACGGGTAATACCCATACTGTATTGAGTGGAAACTTCACCGCTGCGCATTGGCTGAATAGAAAAGCCATGAACCTTGCTATGAGAAAAACGCTTACGAATCTGCGAACGCAATTCTTTGGCTGCCAAATCCAATTCATCACTATTCTTAATGCCTGCAACCACACCACGCCAGCGATCCCTTGGGTTATCACCATAAGCAAATGGGTGACAGTAATCCTCATGAATAATTTTCAGTGCTGCTGGATATTTAATATTCAACGATTCAGCATCAAAGGACTCAGGCAAGAACTCAGTTTTCACTTGTTTAAAGCCATAGGCTTTTAAGATTTTGTAGATTTCTTCTGCGGTTAAATAATCGCGATCTTGCTCCAGCGCATGACTCACAAGATTCTGACAAAGCATGCGATCGATGGAGATGTCATCCATAAATGAAGACGGCGTTTCTCTTAAAAGCTCATGATTACGCTGATGTCGAACCATGTGCATAAAGGCTTTAACTGCACGGTCCGGCGTGTCGTAAGTTGGGATACCCGCATCATCAAACACATGACGACTACGCTCAACTGTCTCGCCACCCATCCAACTGGTGAGCAAGTTCTTTTGATAGAACTTACTGTGATGCACAACGGCATTCGCCACATCCTGGCTATTCACCACACTTGTTGGAGAAAACAGCACTAAAATAGCATCGACACCTGTGTCTTCTTCGATAATTTTCAATACTTTGCGATAAACCTCAGGACTGGCCTCAGGTGTTATATCCACAGGGTTTGATTGTGACCAATAGCCTGGCAATACCTCAGATAATTTATCTATGGTATCCGCAGAAAGTTGCGCCAGCTGCCCGCCCTCGTGAATCAAGCGATCAACCGCTAAAATAGCACCACCAATACCATTGGCGACAATGGCAAGCCTCTCACCCTTAAGGGGCTTCATGCGCGTCAGAGACTCTACGGACTCAAACAGTTCTTCGGT
>JBFEWA010000208.1:0-6005 GCA_041546605.1 Bermanella sp. | reverse complement strand
ATCAAGTGGGGCCTGAGCCCATTCGTGTGCTGGATGAGTTGGAATTTCATCTAAGTGAAGGGGACTGGGTATCCGTCGTAGGTGCTTCCGGTTCGGGTAAAACCACCTTGCTTAATATGTTGGCAGGTTTGGATGTGCCTAGCAGCGGCAAGGTGTTGTGGGGTGAGCAAGACATTAATGAGCTGAGCGAAAAGCAATTGGGTGAGTTGAGAAATCGACACCTGGGTTTTGTGTATCAGTTTCATCACTTGTTGGCAGAATTTAGCGCTTGCGAAAATGTGGCCATGCCTTTGTGGATTCAAGGGGTACAGAAAAAATACGCTCTTGAGCAAGCGCAGGATATGTTGGAGAAAGTGGGCTTAGGCAAGCGTTCGGAGCATAAACCGGCTGAGCTTTCCGGCGGTGAACGTCAACGGGTGGCCATTGCTCGAGCACTCATTACACAACCGGCTTTGGTGTTGTTAGATGAGCCTACTGGTAATTTGGATGCGCACACGGCGCAGGACATTCAGCAGCTAATTGCCACGTTGAACCAAGAATTAAAAACAGCGTTTGTGGTGGTGACCCATGATATTGCGTTTTCGCGTTTAGCTAAAACCAGTTATCAGTTGTTGGATGGGAAATTACAGGCCCTTGAAGCCCTCGCTTAGAGGGCTTTATTTTGCTTGGCTAGGCGTCTTTGTTTGCGCTTGTTCCAGTTACTAATCACATGGAAACGCCAAAATAAGCGAATGCCCACAAAGCCAATGGCAGAGAAGATCACGGCACATAATAATGAGCCCAGTAATAATGGCTGCCAAATATTGCCAAGCTCGGTGAGTGCCCAGTCTAAGGACAGTTCAATCTCAAAGGCTCGAACTGGCGTATCGAGCAATACAGTGCCTACTTTATAGGTGAAATAAAATATGGGCGGGATGGTAATTGGGTTGCTGATCCAAACGAGTCCGATGGAGATCGGTAAGTTGGAATGAATGATGACGCCCGCCATGGCCGCGGCCACCATTTGAAATGGCATAGGAATAAACGCGAAAAACACCCCAACCAAGAAGGCTCTGGATACAGAACGGCGGTTTAGGTGCCATAAATTTGGTTCATGAAGTAAAGTGCCCAAAAACTGCAAAGAAGGGTGTTGCTGCACGGTTTTCGGATTTGGAAATAAACGTTTGAGTGTCTTTTTAGGCATAGTAATCTCGGACACAAATCCAATAAAATTCATACTTATGGAACATGTGTCCCTTTGAGAGGACCGCAATTATGCACGGATTGCATAGGACATGCTAGTAATCAAACGGCCCGTAATGGGCATTATAGTCGGTGCCTTGCTGGCTTCCATCTGGCCGGTCAGTATTCTGCTGACAGCGCCTTTCTTCTTATTATTCATTGGCTTATTCAAGCGAGACGCCTTTACTTGGGCCTTGTCCATGACCTTAGGTATGGCGTGGGTGTCTGGGCATTGGGCGGTGGTGGAGGGGGCTGCCGTCCCTGAAACCCAAGGGAAAACCCAGAAGTTTGAAGTGGGTGAGCTAAGAGATGTTCGCCTTTTGCCCTTCAAAACGGAATTTGATTTCTATCCTGAGCATTCATCGTTTGCCTATAAGGTGAGTTGTTATCGTTGCCCTTATGACATGTCATCAGGCGAACAATGGGCGCTGAATTTGCGCATTAAACCGATTCATTCTTTTCAAAACCCAGGTGGATTTGATTATCGTGAATGGATATTGGCGCAAGGGTATGTGGCGCAGGCTTATGTGGATGTGAAGGATAAGCGTAATCAGAGATTGAACGCTGCAACAATATGGAGTGGTTCGTCCATTGGCAATGCTCTCGATCGCACTAAGTATCCAATTATGAGTGCTTTGTTGCTGGGGGATAAGACCGGCTTAGATGCGCAACAACGACGCTTTGTGTTCTCGTCCGGTATTGGTCACTTGTTTGTTGTGTCTGGCTTGCATGTGGGCATTGTGGCCAGCCTTGTGGCGGTTTTGTTTTATTGGTTGCAGCGTCCGTTATTATTTCTGCATTGGTCATACGCTAAGGAAGTCTCAATTTTAATGGGCGTATTGGCCGCTGCGTTTTATGGGATGGTTACCGGATTACAGGTGCCTGCATTACGTGCGGTCTTGATGTTAATGATGGCGGGGGCTTTGTTATTACAAAGCAAGAATCGCTTGCCCATAGATTACTTTTTGCTCGCACTACTGTTTGTTCTGATTTTAAAACCTTTGGCTTTTATGGATATGGGTAGCTGGTTGTCCTTTGCCATTGTGTTTGGATTTGTTGTTGGGTTTTCTCAGGGAGTGAGGCAATCGTGGCTGCTGGGGTTATTTAAGGCGCAATGGTTGGCGTTTTGTGTGGGCGGGGCTGTGCTCATTGGTCATGGCTTACCTCTGGTGCCATTTTCCATGGTATTGAATTTTGTGTTGGTGCCTTTGTTTGCCGTGCTGGTTATGCCCTTGGCAGTTATGTCTGTGATGTGGGCAGTTTGGGTAGATATGCAAATGCTGCAGTGGTTAGAGAATGCATTGCAATGGCTACTGCAAATACTCATGCACGGTTCAGAGGTTATGACTTGGGCGCTGCCGGTTCATGATGCCAATCGTTGGTTGTGTCTTATTGGTTTGCTTATTCTAGTGCTGCCTAGAGCTTTAAGGTTAAGAGTTCTGGGTGTCAGTGTGATCTTGTTGGGCCTGCTCATGCCGTACCCCAGACCTGAAAAAGGGGGATTTGAACTAACGGTATTGGATGTGGGGCAAGGCAGTGCTGCCTTAATTCGAACTGCCGAGCATGCGGTACTGGTGGATACTGGAGCAAGTTTTATGAGTGGCATGACGCTGGCGGATTATGTGGTGCTGCCTTTTATGAGGCGTGTGGGCGTTCATCAGATTGATCTGTTGCATCTGACCCATGATGACAATGATCATGCCGGAGGTTTGCCCATTATGTTAAATCAAAGCCAGCAGGTGGTGAATCAAGCAGAGTGTGATGAATACCAATGGCAATGGGATGACGTACGATTTGAGCGGTTTCAGGCTCCTGGTTTTAAAACGGGTAATAATGGCTCGTGTTTGTTAAAGGTGACGTCCGCAGCGGGTTTAAGCGTTTTATTCACTGGCGATATTGAAAAGGAGGCTGAAGCGGAATTGGTGGCGCATTACAAAGCCAAGTTGCCGTCTCATGTGCTGATAGCGCCCCATCACGGCAGTCGATCCTCCAGTTCTGATGCTTTCTTGGATGCCGTGAATGCACAATGGGTATTCATATCTGCAGGGTTTCTAAATCATTATGGTCACCCTCATGGGCAAATTTTGGCCAAATATGCTCAAAGAAACATGGGTATTTATACAACAGGTGAGAATGGGGCCATACAAGTTGAGTTTCCACCTAGACAAGAGGCGCTAGTTGTTTCAACATACCGCCCTTAATTGAGATCCATAGAATAAATAGAGTAGGAGTAATGAGGTGAAAGAACTGGTATTTGCTGGCGGTTGGATGATGATTCCCCTCATTTTGGCATCAGTATTGGCGGTAGCCATTTGTATTGAACGTTTCTGGACACTGCGCCCAGAGAAAATCGCCCCTAAACACCTATTAGCTCAGGTGTGGATGTGGATCAAAAACAAAGAATTAGACGGTGCTCGTCTTAAGCAGTTAAAACAAGACAGTCACCTAGGCTCAGTGTTGGCCGCAGGCTTGAGTAACTCTCGTCATGGCCGTGACATTACAAAAGAAGCCATCGAGCAAGCAGCAGGGCAAGCCGTACATGAAATGGAGCGTTTTTTAACCGCTCTGGGTACCATTGCGGCTGTAGCCCCTTTGATGGGTCTATTGGGTACGGTGCTGGGCATGATTTCTGTGTTTAACGAAATCATGGCCCAAGGAACAGGCAATGCCGGTATTTTAGCCGGTGGTATTTCTGAAGCCTTGGTAACCACAGCTGCGGGTATGATGATTGCGATTCCAGCTTTAATTTGTCACCGCGTTTTCCAACGTCGTATCGATGAAATTGTCGTTTTCATGGAGCAAGAAGCCGTTAAGCTGGTGGATGTGCTGCATGGTGATCGTGAAGTCAGTGAGACGCCAGAGGGTTAAGTTGTGAACTTTAAGCGTCAAAACAAAGAAGAGCTCAATCTCAATCTTACCCCCTTGATCGACATTGTGTTTTTGCTGCTCATATTTTTCATGGTCAGCACCACCTTCACCAAGGAAAATCATCTGGCGGTGAATTTGCCAGAAGCCGATGGTGAAGTGGCGCAGGCCCCTGATCAAATGGTAGAAGTGGTGATTGATAAATTTGGCATGTATAGCGTAAACGGCCAAGCATTAATCAGCCAGAAACTGGTGGTGTTAAAGCAAGCGGTTGAAAAGGTGTCAGCGGGTGATCATAGCTTGCCTTTTATTATTACAGCGGATGCCTCCACTCCCCATGAGTTCGTGGTTCGAGCCATGGACGCTGCCGGCCAGTTGGGATTCTCCCGATTGAGCATTACCAGTAAACAAACGAAATAATCATGAAAGATCAAGTTAATTTAACGGACTGGGCGCTTTATAAGCGCCTGCTCGGTTATGTGTTTCAGCAAAAAGTTCTTTATATCATTGCCATCTTGGGCTTTGGTATTTATGCCTCAACCGCTCCAATGCTTGCGCATTTGATGGACTTGATTGAGCAAACCTACAAAGACCCAACTCTCGAAGCGCGAACCTATTTAGTGTTTTTAATTTTAGGCATTTTCGCATTGCGCGGCTTGGGGAGTTTTCTGGGGGATTTCTTCCTCGCTAAGGTTGGACGAACCGTTGTGCATAAATTGCGCACCGCGTTGTTTAATCATTACCTTGTATTGCCCAATGAATATTTTGACCAGCATGCCAAGGGACATATCATTTCCAAGATTACATTCGATGTTGAACAAATTTATGGCTCTATTACCAGTGCGGTTACCAGTTTAGTTCGTGAGGGTCTCACGGTTATATTCTTGCTCAGTTACATGTTTTACATGAACTGGAAGCTCACCCTTATCTTTTTTGCAGCAGCGCCGTTTTTGGCGTTCATTGTAAAAAAGGCCAATAAGTACTTTAAAAAATACAGCACCAATGTGCAGGGCAGCATGGGGCAGGTGACGCAAGTGGCAGGGGAAGCGGTGAATGCTTACCAAGAAGTGAAGATTTTTTCTGGCCACGATTACGAGCAAACCCGTTTTGCGGATGCCAGTGAAACCAATCGCATTCAAACCTTAAAATTTGCCCGTGTTAAAGCCATTAGTGTGCCTGTCATGCAAATGATTGTGGCCATGGCCATAGGCGCGTTGATGTGGGTGGCATTGGATCCTCGTGTGATCGATGGTATGGATTTTGGCGAACTGATGGCGTTTATGACCGCCGCCAGTACCTTGGCCAAACCCATGCGCACATTGGCGGGTATTAATGCGTTATTGCAACAGGGTATTGTGGCCGCTAAGAGTATTTTTAGTGTACTTGAGCAAACCCCAGAGCAAGATTGCGGAGCTACTCGAATTGAGCGTTCACAAGGGGCTATTTCCATTCGTGATTTAAGCTTCCAATATCCGCAATCCGACGAGGTGGTGTTAAAACACATTCAGCTTGATGTGAAACCAGGGGAAAGCGTTGCCTTGGTGGGTAAATCCGGCAGTGGTAAATCCACGTTAATTAATTTGCTTACCCGTTTTTATGATTACAGCGACGGTGAAATTCTACTGGATGATAAGAGCATTAAGGATTACCCATTAGATGATTTGCGTCGTCAGATCGCGTTGGTGAGTCAGGGTGTCACATTATTTAATGACACCATTTTTAATAACATTGCCTATGGTTGCTTGGCCGATAAAACCAAAGAAGAAGTGTATGCCGCAGCAAAAGCCGCTCACGCATTGGAATTCATTGAGCAAATGCCGCAGGGCATGGAAACCATGATTGGTGATGATGGTGTCATGCTATCCGGTGGGCAACGTCAGCGTTTGGCCATTGCCCGTGCTATCTTAAAAGACGCGCCT
>JBFEWA010000098.1:0-9049 GCA_041546605.1 Bermanella sp. | reverse complement strand
ATTTGTTCTGCTTGAATGGTCCATGCCGTTAGCATTAGGCAGGCACTCATTAAGGAGCACTGAATAGACTTGGCGATACTCACGGCCTTCTCCTTTTAACATTGTTAATTTGAGTATAGGTCGTGTAAACGGAGAGGCTTGTAACTTATGGCAGTAATACGTTCTTAACCATATAGCTAATCGGCCCAAGCGATTGGCTGGTCACTCCTTGCAGTTTGGCTAGCCTGTGCATTGTTTCAACTTGGACTTTGGCGAGGCAAAAATCAGGCACAAAAAAACCGAGTTTTCACATTTTCTGTAAAAGCTCGGTTTATGTATTTTTTAATTAGTGAACCGCTTTTGCGCTGGGCATACTCACATGGCGCTTACGGTTTAATGATAATAATAATTCCGCTTCGGAATGACTAAAACCACAACTGTTCACCAAATCGTTTTCCGTTGCACCCATGGCAATTAAACGCGACGCCTGATCATAGGATGGGTGTTCCGGTTGCGAATTTAAAATAGCAAATTGCTTTTTAAGTACATCTGCCAATCGACGTTCTGTATCTAGCACTTTATGCCCCATACCAACGGCACTTTTAGATAAAGATGCCATGTCTTCATGTAAGCGTCGGTTCACTAATTGCTGCTTATGCTTTTGTTTTTTCAGTACACGGGCATTGTACATCGTCATGAAACACGCCATACAAGACATGCCTGCAGCGGATAGTAACAAAATAGGTTGGACAGCGGCGCTTAGCGCCCAAGACGATACAAGTTCTAACATGATTCACTCGCAGTTGCCGCGATGGCAAATTTTAAATTTATTATAAACGCCAAACAGTCATTGTTTGGCGTTAACTGCTTAAAGGACTGTGATGTTTGCTTGGTTTAGAAGTCGTTTAATTCTGCCCATTCTTCATCGGACATCATTTTCTCTAAATCAACCAATATCAATAGTTCTTCGTTTTTATGACAAACCCCTTGGATAAACTTAGCGGTTTCTTCGTTACCCACATTTGGTGTGGTTTCGATTTCAGATTGTCGCAAGTAAACCACTTCGGCCACTGCGTCCACTAAAATCCCCACCACTTGATTTTCGGTTTCGATAATCACGATACGGGTTTGGTCATTAGTTTCGGTTTCACTCAAACCAAAGCGTAAACGTGTATCAATCACCGTCACTACATTGCCGCGAAGATTGATAATGCCCAACACATATGGGGGAGCACCTGGAACCGGAGCAATCTCTGTATATCTCAGTACTTCTTGTACTTGCATTACATTGATGCCATAGGTTTCGTTATCTAAACGAAAGGTGACCCACTGCAACACGGGATCTTCAGCTACCCCTTTTGCTTCATAGGTACTCATCAACTCTCTCCTATATACGGCGTAGCCAACCTAATGTTTGCTTTTTACGCCAGCGGCCAACGAAATTGTGGCAACCTGTCAAATTCATAACATTCCCTGTTAATAGTTTAGACTAGAGCAGGTTGTGTGCCAGTCCAGCTACCCTCTATTTGCAAAGTCCGTTTTAACTTGCTTCGGCTTCCAATAACTCAATCAAACTATCCACATGGATCAATGCGCACATGTGATCCACCACTGTGCCGCTGAGCCATTGACGCTTTCCCTGTTGGGAACGCCATTTCACTTGATCCGGTTCTAACCTGACTGTGCTGTGCACTTTCTTACAGGCCAAGGTCCATTTACTGCGTTGCAGCTGAATAATGTAATCGAAACCGTCTCTGGCCAGATTAAAGCCCTTCTCCGGCATGATGTATTGGGCGGTATCCACCACATATAAGTGCTGTTCATTGTCGATGTAAGCGCCAATAAACCAGTCAGGGCGCCCAATGAGCTGATTAGTTTCGTGATCCACCTTGATGATCTTACCGAGAGATTCCATGGGTACTGCTAGCTTTAATCCACACACATCAAATAACAAAGCGTCAAATGCTTGTTGCGCCCACACAGGGGCTTTGGGGTAACGTAACTCTTCTGGCTTGGCATAAACAGAAACCTGTTCAACCGTCGCTGTTACTTCCACCGTGTCAGTCACTTCAGCCTGTGTTTCAACGGTTTGAGGGGTGTCTGCCACTGTGGTTTCTATGGCTGGGGCTTGTGTAAGCTCGACCTCAACCTTAGGCTCAGGTATTGCAATAGCTGTTTGTTCTACGGGGGCTGGTACAGGTGCGACATCCGCCACAGGCTCTTCAATTGGAGCGGTAACCACGTCCTGTGTATCAGCCACGTCTTGAGTCTGAGTAACTTGTTGTGAGGCCGCCTGTTCATCTGGCACCGTCAAAGCGGACACGACTGACTGCTCCGCAGAAAGCGTCTCTAAATCCGTGGCTAATTGGTCTTCAACTTGAACATCTGTGTCTTCCAGTACATCAGGGAATAACTCTCCCAGTAAGTTATCCATGTACTCTTGAACAACGGAACCTACCTTGGCAGATTCCAAAACCACAGGCTTTGACTGATTGGGATTATTCATAGGCTACCCCACCTGTCTCAGTTGTGTTTTTTGATAGAGTATTTGGCTTTGCTTGAACACATACGCTTGCAACGGCCCGGATGGTAATTGCTGGCACAGTAGTAGTAGCTGTAAAAACACTTCCCAGGTTTCATTCTGTGATGCGTTGGATGCACTCATAACAGCAAATAGGTCGGTACAGGGCACCAAGCGATAACCTGTCTCTACGCTATCGGCCAATTGAAAGACATATTCATTAACCGGCGGCAGGGGTAAATCCAGAAATAGCGTATCTAGATATTCGCTAACAGCCTTGTCTGAAGTGCCTACCATGGTGCTATGCCGCAGATGCTGTGCTAAGCAGATTGCTCAACAAGTGACGGTAAACGCGCACGCCGCGGCCGTCAGGATCTAAGTCCGATGGCACTTTTGCTACTTCACTGGCATCGCGAAATTTTGTATCCACAGGAATGGATTCTGCAAACACTTGATCCCCATAGAGCTCTCGAATTTTTTTCAAGGCATGAATCGACGCATGGGTGCGGCGATCGTAGAGGGTTGGGATAATGGTAAACGGCAATTGTTTTTTCGTGCTTTGCATCACCATACCGAGAGTATGTGTCATGCGTTCTAACCCCTTAACCGCTAAAAATTCCGTTTGCACTGGAATCAACAAACGCTGTGCCGCGGCCAATGCATTGATCATCAACACCCCTAAAATGGGTGGAGTATCGATTAACACAAATTCGTAATCATCCCATAAGGTGGCTAGGGCTTTGGAAATCACTAACCCCATTCCTCCTTGCCCTGCTACTTTTCGCTCTAAGGTGGCCAGGGCGGTGCTGGCTGGGAATAAATCAATGCCTTCTTTGGTGGTATGGCGGATAATTTTTTTCGGCAGATCCTCCGGCACCTTACCTTCATGCATAAACAGATCAAAGGTACTGAATTCGATATCGTCCGGATCGTATTTGAAATAACTGGTGAGTGACCCATGAGGATCAAGATCAACCACTAAGACACGGTGACCCTGCTCGCGCAATAACCCCGCAAGACTGACTGTGGTGGTGGTTTTCCCCACGCCACCTTTTTGATTAGCTACGGCCCATACGTGCACAACTCACTCCTTGGCCTTTACGCAAACATGCCTCGAACATCGCGGCAATTTTTTTGACCTTTTTTACAATATGCAGGTTTTATTCCCACTATTCTTTAGGATTAGCAGATAAGTGCTGATCCGTCACCGTTTGAATCCGATCCTCAGATTCTTGGCTTTCATGAATTAAGAATAGCACTCGACGATTAATTGACTGCCCCTCTTCATCATCATTCGTTGCAATCGGCTGAAACGGTCCATAATTCACCGCAGATAACCGCAACGGTGAAACATCATCTAAGACCAATAATTGTAAGATTGCCATTCCCTGCTGAGCTGCTAGCTGCCATGGATTCTCTGCAAGTGATTGATTATCAGTAAAAACTTCCACGCTGATAAAATTTGGAATGGCCTCAAATACATCCGCCATATTGGCGAGTAAGTAAGATCCCTCTGGGCTTACTGTATGGCTGCCACTGACGAAAATGTAATCCGATGGCACTTCGATTTGCCAATACTTAGGAACCTTTCGCAAACTCATACGTGGCTGATTCAAACTGGTTTGCAATAACTCATTCAGTCGCTGCTGCAAGCTTAGATTTTCATCAGACAAACTGGTCTCTGATTCAGGCTCAGCTTGTAAACTTTCCTGCAAATCCGATATTAAGCTTTGAAAATCCTGTGGCAGATTTAAGGCAGCCGGCTGTTCAAATACCCCCACAAACACCTGACTCATTTGCTTAAACTTCTCATTATTAATGGAAGAAGCTGCATACAGCACCACAAAAAACGCAAACATCAGCGTCATAAAATCCGCGTAAGACACCATCCAGCGTTGCGCATGTACTGATTCAGGAGGCAGGTGACGTCGAGGCATAGTAGCGTCCTAAGCTCTGGCTTTCTTTAAGCTTTCATAACGATATCGAATCGAGTTAGGGTGCTCACCTTCGGCGATGGCCACTAACCCCTCAATAATTAATTCGTTGTATTGATACTCTTTACGCACAAGATGTTTTAAGCGTTGCGCCAAAGGTAAAAACACAAGGTTGGCACTGCCCACACCATAAATCGTGGCGACAAAGGCCGTGGCGATGCCAGGGCCGATTTGATCCGGTTCGGTTAGGTTTCCCAATACCTGCATTAATCCCAACACCGCGCCTAATATGCCGATAGTTGGCGCATAGCCTCCCAAACTTTCATACACGTGAGCCGATTGCAGACCGGCATCTTCTTGCCGGTATAAGTCCAATTCTAAACTGGAGCGTATGGCACTGGGTGGTTGCCCATCGGCTAGTAAGTTCAGCCCTTTTTGTGCCAAAGGCGAAGCAGACTTGGCACTATTTTCCAAGCCTATCAAGCCGTCTTTACGTGCCACTTGGGCCCACTTACATAATGTTTTGAGTAATTCATCCAAGCTGTGACGAGGCGGGAAAAGAAGCCAAAAAGAGCGTGCGAATGCAGCTCGCATAACCGCAAAAGGTGTTTGCACCAATACAGCGGCAAATGTACCACCAAAGACAATAATGGCAGCAGCACCATTGAGTAAGGCGGAATTCAATCCGCCTTCAAGCATGTTGCCAATTAAGATGGCAGCAACTCCCAGCACAATCCCTGCTAGGCCAATGACATCCATTAACGGACCTCTTTGATCAACTTACCTGCAATATCTTGTAGGGGTAAAATAGCATCGGCTAAATTCGCTTTAGCAATGGCCATGGGCATACCGTAGATCACACAGGTTTTCTGATCCTGCGCCCAAATACTGCTGCCGGTTTGTTTCATTAAAGCGGCACCATCTTTGCCGTCGCTGCCCATTCCCGTGAGCACAATACCCAAGGCTTTCCCTGGATAATGTTTCGCCGCACTGGCAAATGTAATGTCCACACAAGGGCGGTAATTCACACGATCATCACCATCCACCACCCTTACCTTGCCTCGATCCAGCATTAACTGCTGACCACCAGGTGCCAATAACGCTTGCCCTGGTTTTAGCACATCACCATCTTCTGCCAATTTCACCGAGATACGACATAAATTATTTAAACGATCCGCAAATGCAGAAGTAAAAGACGCCGGCATGTGTTGAATTAAAATAATGGGTTTTGAAAAGTTTGCGGGCAATTCTGTCAACACTTTTTGTAATGCCACAGGCCCGCCTGTACTGGTACCAATCAAAACAATATCCACAGGCTTTAAGCGAGTATGACTGCCTGTCTCATGAGTTTCACTGTCCTGAACATCGGGCTTTGCAACTGGCGTGGCCACTGGCGCTTGTGGTGTTGATTGCGGTGCCTTTCTGACTGGAGACTTGGCTGCTGGTGTGGCGACAGTTGGGCTCGCCTTAGCGGCAGGCGATGTATAGGTTTGAGAGGACGCGGAGCGATTAAAGTATTTCGCCACACTTCTGATCTTATCACTCAGTACGTTGCGAATGTTATCTCCGCCACGCTGTAAGTCTTCGAAATTTTTAGGTAAGAAATCAACCGCACCAGCGTCTAACGCATCTAGGGTAACACGCGCTCCGTCATAGGTGAGCGATGAGAACATTAATACAGGCGTGGGCTTAATCTTCATGATATTGCGCAATGCCGTAAGACCATCCATTACAGGCATTTCGTAATCCATGGTAACCACATCGGGCTTTAGGCTTTCGACTTTCTCGATGGCCTCTCTGCCATTATTGGCAAAACCAACAATTTGAATGTCAGAAACAGGCTTAAGAATTTCAGAAATTCGCTTTTGGAAGAAACTAGAATCATCCACTACTAATAAACGAATTGTCATTATGACTCCATTTCAAAAACACCCAATCAGTACACAGCCAATGACAAGCTAAAGAAAGGATTTCAATCCAGTCTATTATGCAGCAATCAAACTATTTCTCTTTGCGTAGTGATGTAACATGCTTGGCACATCTAAAATTAATGCAATGCGCCCATCCCCAGTAATGGTTGCCCCCGCCATACCTGGCGTACCTTGCAACATCTTACCTAACGGTTTAATAACCACTTCCTCTTGACCAATTAATTGATCAACCACAAAGCCCACACGTTGTGTGCCAACCGACACCACAACTACATGACCTTCTTTTGCCTCATGGCTTTGGGCGTTATTCACCAACCAATTTTTCAAATAAAACAATGGTATTGCCTTATCCCTCACTACAACCACTTCCTGTCCATCCACCACATTGGTTTTAGTCAAATCTAAATGGAAGATTTCATTCACACTCACCAGTGGGAAAGCAAATGCTTGATCCTGCAACATCACCATTAGAGTTGGCATAATAGCCAATGTGAGTGGCACCTTAATCATGATTTTAGAACCACGACCTTGTACCGAATCGATATTAATGGTGCCGTTTAATTGGGTGATTTTGGTTTTCACCACATCCATGCCCACGCCACGACCGGAAATATCACTAATTTCTGTCTTGGTAGAAAAACCCGGAGCAAAGATTAAGTTAAAGGATTCACTATCGGTTAAGCGATCAGCGGCGTCTTGATCCATCACACCTTTTTCAACAGCCAGTTGTTGCAGTTTTTTCGGGTCCATACCTTTACCGTCATCTTGAATAGATAACAGAATATGATCCCCTTCTTGCTCGGCAGATAAAATCACGGTACCGTTTCTTGGCTTACCCGATGCTTCACGATCCTCTGGCTGTTCGATACCATGGTCCACCGCATTACGCACCAAATGCACCAAAGGATCCGCCAGCGCTTCCACTAGGTTTTTATCTAAATCGGTTTCTTCACCTTTTAATTCTAAAGTCACTTCTTTTTTCAAGTTACGCGCAAGGTCACGTACCACTCGAGGGAATCGCCCAAATACTTTTTTAATGGGCTGCATCCGAGTTTTCATTACCGAGGTTTGTAAATCACCAGTAACGACATCTAAGTTGGCCACAGCTTTTGCCATGGATTCATCGGTACTTTTTAAACCCAGTCTCACTAAACGGTTACGCACTAATACAAGCTCGCCCACCATATTCATGATGTCATCCAAACGCTTGGTATCCACACGCACTGTGGTTTCCGCCGCTGGGGCTTCTTGCTTTTTAGGTGCAGATGCTGGTGCAGCTGCTTTGGCCGCAGCCGGTGCTGCAGCGGCGGGTGCTGGTGCTGCTTTCTCCGGCTCAGGCGTCGGCTCAGGTTTCGCTGCAACGGGTTCTGGTGTAACGGGTGCTGCTGGCGCCGCTGGTTCGGCATTATCATCAACAATCGTTGGCCCTTTACCTTTGCCGTGTAGCTTATCTAAGAGCTCTTCAAATTCAGATTCAGAAATGGTTTCATCGCCACCGCTTGCATCAATAGAGGCTTCTGGTTCAACGGTTGCAGGTGCTTCATCATCTTTGGCTGTAGGGCCTTTACCCGATCCATGTAATTGATCAAGTAAAGCTTCAAATTCATCCGGCGTGATTTCATCATCAGAATCACTGGCCATAGGTGATTCGCCAAATAAGTCATCATCATCTGCTTCCGCTGCAGGCGGGGCAGAAGGTGCTGGCGCAGCGTCGCCACTGGGTTCTTCTAATGAATCCAGTAAATTTTCGAATTCTTCGTCGGTTATGTCGCCATTATCCTCAGCTTCTGCGGAGGCTGGAGCTGGTTCTGCCGGCGCATCGGATTGAGCAGGCGCGGCTTCGACTGGCGCCGCAGGTGCTGCTTCCCCTGCTGCTTCGGGTTTTGAATACCGAGTTAAATCTGCAATGAGCTGTGGGTCCGCCGAATCTGGCATTTCGCCACCGCGCACCGTCTCAAACATTTCATTCACTGTATCCAGTGCTCTGAGCACCACATCCATTAAATCGGAGGTGACAGTGCGTTGACCATTACGCAAAATATCAAATACGTTTTCTGCAACGTGACAGCATTCAACTAAAGGTGTTAATTGAAGGAAGCCGGCGCCACCTTTTACCGTGTGGAATCCACGGAAAATAGAATTCAATAGGTCGTGGTCATCTGGTCGATTTTCCAGATCCACTAATTGCTCTGAAAGCAACTCTAGGATTTCGCCTGCTTCTACAAGGAAGTCCTGGAGGATCTCTTCATCAGCGTCCAAACTCATCCCTTTGCTCCTTTAAAAACCAAGACTGGACAATAAATCGTCCACTTCATCTTGATTAGATGCCACGTCTTCATTGTCTTCGGCATTCAATTGCGGACCGACACCTTTTGTTGGATCGTTTTCTTCATCAGGCACTTCAATCTCTCCGTGCTGAATGCCTGTCATTTGGTCCACATGCCCTGCCATTGCCACCAAGTTGACCAAGCGTGATTCCACATCGGTAATCATGGTGGTAATTCTTTGAATCACTTGCCCGGTTAAATCCTGAAAATCTTGTGCCAATAAAATATCACTTAAATGGGCGTTTAATTTTCGTGTGTTCGTATCCGTATTGGATAAAAACGTACTAATACGTTTGGTTAACTCGCGAAATTCACTGGCGTTCATATCTTTGTTTAAAAAACGCGTCCACTCTTGTT
>JBFEWA010000200.1:0-6148 GCA_041546605.1 Bermanella sp. | reverse complement strand
GTTTATTACCGATGGTTTCTTACGAGAAAGCGCCAGCAAAAAAATGTTAAAGGGGATGTTCGATCAATACGTGCCACCGGCGCATATTGAAAAAATGATGGCGGACCCAGAGGCCTATAGTTTTTCTGGTGAAAGTAAAGAGCTGACGGTTTTGTTCAGTGATATTCGCAGCTTCACTAACATCAGCGAAACCTTAAGCGCACAAGAGCTAAAACATATGCTCAATTCTTACTTTACCCCTATCACCAAAGAAATATTCGACCGTAACGGCACCATAGATAAATATGTGGGGGATATGGTCATGGCCTTTTGGGGCGCCCCTGTGGATGATGCGGATCATCGATCCCATGCGGTGACCGCCGCCCTAAACATGCAACGCATCACCGAGGAATTGAAAGTTGAATTCAAGCAACAAGGCTTGCCCGAAGTGAATATCGGGGTGGGCGTGAATACCGGTTTAATGAATGTAGGGGACATGGGATCTAGCTACCGCCGTTCGTATACCGTATTAGGGGATGCGGTGAATTTAGGTTCCCGTTTAGAAAGTATCACCAAATTTTATGGAGCTAAGATTTTAATTGGTGAAGACACCTATGATCATATTTCGGGGTTTGTGTGCCGCTTCACCGATCGCATTCAAGTAAAAGGTAAAGAAGAAGCCATTCGTGTGTATGAGCCTTTGGGTTTTGAAGGGGAGGTGGAGCAACACGTATTGGATGAAATTGAACAATACAATCAAGCCTATCAATTGTATTTAAGTCGTGATTGGGATGCCGCGCAAAAGGCGTTTCGTGCACTTTATGATAATCACACTCTGAAATTGTATGAAGTGTACATTGAACGTATTAATGACTTAAAAGATCAAACCTTACCCGATGATTGGGACGGCACCTTCCGTCATACCAGTAAATAAATCATGACTTAATGACGCATTTAGCCCCCATTCACATATGAATGGGAGCATGAAATCTCGGATTTAAAGTTGAGCGGCGTTTAAATATTGCACCCCTAAGCGAGCACTTAGACGAAACCCAAGTTGATTGCCTTTTCCCCAAGCACGAGCGGCATGAGGGCTTTTTGAAGTAGAGTACGGATTGGGTGTGCTGACGGAGGCCTTTAAGCCTTCGTGGAATGCCTGTTGCTCAATGGCTGTGCTGAACTGGTAATTCTTTCCTGTGTACATGATATTCGCTCCTGCGCATAGGGATGTCCCTAGTGTATTTATCGGCCAGTTATATCGTTGCTTTATCACTTTTTTTGGCTTTTTCACAATTGCTTAAGAAATTAGTACACAGTGTTCTAGGCAAAGGGTTGCCAGCTGGTTGCACCATGCGGATTTTTTGGCACCATGTGGGCTTTACAATAATAAGATCCGATTATGAGCATAGAGATTTTAGCTGGGGCCAAGGCTCTCACCCATATTCAGCAGCATGGCTTGCAACCGTCGGATATCAAATTGATGGTCGGCGCCAGTGGCGGGCCAAAGTGGTTAATGCTCTCACGATTGGATCAGTACCTGGCTGAGCATTTTTTACCGAAAGCCAAACAAAGCATCTCATTGGTGGGTTCCAGTATTGGTTCATGGCGTATGGCGTGCCATGCACAACAGGACCCGTTGGCCACTTTTAAGCAATTCGAAGCCATCTATACCCATCAGCGTTATGAGTCTCTGAGTCCAAAAGAGATCACCCAATTTGTGGATAAGGTGTTAGAGGCATTGTTTAGCGATGACAAAGCGGCGCACATTGTTAATAACCCTACCCGTAAACTTCATGTGGTGGCGGTGCGCAATCGTTTACTCATGAATGGGCGTCATAACGTTAGCCAAATTCTGGGTTTGTTGTTTGCTGCTACGGGTAATGTGTTTTCAAGTAAGGTAGTGGAAGCCTTGTACCCGCGTGTATTAATTTCGCAAGGGGCCAGCCATGATCCTTACCATCAACGCCCAGAAGTCATTGAGCTTGGTGTGCATAATTTGAAAGAGGCTTTAGTGGCCTCTGGTGCTATTCCAATGGCACTGGAACCCACCAAAGTATCTGGTGGGAAAGATCGCTGGCACTGGGATGGCGGCATGGTGGATTACCATTTTGCTGGGCCGTTTAATGTGGATGAGGGCTTGGTGTTTTACCCGCACTTTTTCCCGAAAATTGTGCCGGGCTGGTTTGATAAAGGGATTCCATGGCGTAAGGCAAAAGCGAAAAATTATGACAATGTGGTGGTGATCGCCCCAAGCAAAGAATTCATTGCTAAATTGCCTTACGGGAAAATTCCAGATCGTAAGGATTTTACTAAGTTAAGTGATGAGGATCGGGAGAGCTACTGGCAAACTGTATTAAAAGCCACCGATGGTTTAGTGGAGGATTTTCACAATCAATTATCCAAAGACAATGCTGCCAGTTGTGTTAAACCCATAGATACGATTTTGTAGTATGTCTTTTTACTCTAAAAGTCTAAAAAAGCCGATCATTGGCTATTGCTGCCCCGCAATTTGAAAATCAACTGCAATTCAACGCCTCCCCCGCGAAGGCGGGGGCTAATCCTTTTATTTTTCAGAAAATAGACCTAAATTTTGCAAAAAAATAGAAATGGATCCCCGATCAAAGCGCTTCGCGCGTCGGGGATGACGGTTTTTGAATTAGAAATAAATCGAAATTGATTTATGGGACAGTAATAGCGAATGACTGGCTTTTTTATTACATATTGAAAATCACGGCATGGGTAAGATCATGGAAACACATAAGCCATGAGGTGTGTGATTGTGTGCGTGAATGCGGCCATTATGTAATTCAATGGTACGTTTACTAATGGCCAAGCCCAAGCCGTAGCCGCCACTGCTGCGATCACGGGCTTGGCTGATGCGATAAAACGGCTTAAAGATTTCTTCGAGTTGGACTGGATCCACCCCTGGGCCATCATCACAACACAAGATCTCAAGTTCATTTTGTTTGTGAGTAAGGGAAACCGCAATGCTATTAGCCCCTTGGTGATAGTACTGGGCGTTCTTTAATACATTTTCGATGGCACTGCGCAGTAGCTGGCCATTGGCGGATAGTGTGAATTCAGACTGTGTGTGATTTTCAAAAACGATGGGCTTATCAGGTGTAGAAAAGTTTAAGTCGCTGCATATATCTTGCAGTAATTCAGAGATATTGACCTCGTCCATAAACGCTAAAGACGGTTCTAATTCGTAGGCAGGTAAATTTAATAAGGTATTGATGATGGTGTTGATTTGCTCGCATTCTTTTTCAATACGCTGAATATCCACCTGATCATCACTGATATTCAAACGCTTTTTGCTCAGCTCCAATGCCAGTTGCAAACGTGCCACTGGGCTGCGTAATTCGTGACTAATGTCTTGGATAAGATGCTTATGGGAAGAAATAGTACGCTCTAATTTATCCGCCATGTTGTCAAAGTCCTGAGCTAACAAAGAGACTTCCCCATGTCGTCCTTTAATATCGTCTTGTACACGAATGGACAAATCCCCTGACGCTAACTTTTGCGTGGCTTGGCGCAACAACATGATGGGCTTAATGATATACAAGGCTAATAAATAACTGATTAATCCACTGATTAAAATGGCGGACACAATAAACCCTAGCCATTGCTCTGCAATGATGTGATGCATGGGCGGGCGAAAATCTGGGCTACGGAATAAGACATTCACCCGTTTGCCATCGGGTAATAAAATATGGCGGCCCACATACACAAACCCTTCGCGTTTACGGTGGATAAACGGATGGTCGTTAGAAAGGTGGCGATTAATACGTTGCAGTGGCAGCGGCAGGGGGCGCTGCAAAATCTCTTGGTTGTCCTTAATGACAAAAATGCGGCGAACATCCCGTTCTGCTTGTTGTGTGAACCAGTTACGCACATGGGCGTAATCTTCACTTAAGAGTTTTAGGGTTAGCGTTTCCCCCGTTTTTATTGGGGGCATGCGTTGTAACGTGTCATCGTTATTTTTTTGAGAGATAAAAATAATGACCATGGCTAACACCACAAGCAGTAATGTCATCCAAAAACTAAATAAGATTCGACCGGTTAAACCAAAGTGATGCAGCATAGTTATTCTGGTTTGAGCAAATAGCCCATACCCCTTTGGTTAATGATAATGTCAGTGCTGGCACCGGCTTCGATGAGTTTTTTTCTTAAGTTACTGACGTGCACATCGATACTGCGATCATAGCGGGTGAGGCGTCGCCCTAAGGCTTCTTCGCATAGGGTTTCTTTGGTGACAATCATGCCTTGGCGCTGGTGTAAGGATTCGAGGGTTTTAAATTCTGCACCGGTGAGTTTTAAGCTATTGCCTTTAAAGCTGGCTTCTAAACGACGGCTGTCGATGCTTAAGCTGCCACTACTGGCGATGTCTTTATTTTGTGAGCGGCGCAAAATGGCATTGATGCGCGCTAGTAATTCTCTTGGATTGCACGGTTTGGGCACATAGTCGTCGGCTCCAAGCTCCAGTCCTAGAATGCGATCCACGTCATCCCCTTTGGCGGTGAGCATCAGTACTGGGGTTTGGATCTGGTTCTGGCGCATTTTTTTGAGCACCTCGATGCCATTCATATTTGGTAGCATCACGTCCAAAATAATCAGTTCGTAGGCATGGTTACTGGCCATGTCTAAACCATCGGAGCCAGTAAAAGCTGCTTCCATGGTGAAACCCTCAGCGCTTAAATATTCGCAGAGCAGCTCTGATAGGGTTTGATCGTCGTCGATAAGCAATATTGGATTCATAAGCCTATTGTCTTTTCCTTGCGTTAAAGATCAAGCCAGCCAAGCAGACTTTACCTTACTTTACTCTGCCTTTGCCCTACTTAATATTGTAGTTCTTATACTGGCTAAGTATTCATCGAATATCATTGATTAACCCAAGAGGAAAAAATGATGAAATCTATACCTAAGCCTATTCAATGGTTAGCTGCTTCTATTTTAGCAGCTTCTGTATCTGTATCCGCGTTTGCATTTGGTGGCGGGCATCATGAAGGGCGATTAGCCAAAGCCTTAGATTTAACGGAAGCGCAAGAGAAGCAGATCCAATCCATTCGCGAAGCCAATAAAGCAGATCGTAAATTGACCCGTGAAAACTTCCAGGCATTAATGCAAAAGAAACAGGCTTTAATGGAGAATTATAGTGCCACAGGTGCATTGGCAATCGCCGAAGAAGAATCGGCATTGCACAAAGCGCGAATCTTGAAAATGCTGGAACAACAGCAAGCCGTTTACGCATTGTTAAATGATCAGCAGAAAGTTAAATACAAAGAGATGATGCAACATGGACCTAAGTGGCGTAAGGCTGGCAAAATGCAGGAACATTCTGGCATGGGTAGTATGGAAAAATGCCATGAATAAGTATTAGAGAGATTAAAAAGGGCGAATTATCGCCCTTTTTAATCAGTAATTTTTCACCTTAACCGCTACTTCTTCACCTGCGGCATGGGTGAGCAACCAGCCGCGAATACGTCGAGCAATCATATTATCTTCTGTACTCAAGCTGGGCTTGATGGCCGGTAAAAATAACTGCATGTATTGTTTGTTTTGTTCTCGCAACATGGTGCCTTTTCTTTGTTTACTGGCGCGTAAATGTTCTGGTGCGTCTTCTGTGATGATGTCTAACATGGGAATATCCAGCTTGGCTAAGCTGGCGTTTAAATCCACTTGGGGATAAGTGGATGCTTTGGCATCAATTAAAATCAACGCATAGCCTTTTTGTTTGCCACTGATGCGTTTTTCCAACATTTGCGCAGCCCAGTTAGCACTGTAACCATTAGCAATGATTACAATATTAAATTGCCCCATGTCATTTAATTTTTGTAGCCCTTGCTCGGTGCGTAAAACCATGTCTTCGATGAAGGTTTCTTCAATAGGCGGTTCAGGTTCTTGTGCTGGCTCGGCTTCTTCTGCGGGAGTGAACTCAGGTACTTCATCTAAGCTGTTGGCCACGGCATCTAAAGGATCCTCGGTAATGCCATTATTATCAGCTGGGTTGTCGGCCGGTTCTGTGTTCGGTGGATTATCGCTACTGGTGTCCGTGTTGTTGGCATCTGCCATAGTGGTATCAGCTTCATCGGTAGCGGTTGTATCAGTAGTGGCTGTGTTTTCTTGAGCTTCTTGTGTGGCACTGTCACCTGCTGATGTTTCGCTAACC
>JBFEWA010000486.1:0-1766 GCA_041546605.1 Bermanella sp. | reverse complement strand
CAAACCCAACCTTGGCACAAACAGTATGAACGCGTGCAGCAGCAGCTTACTCAATTGCGCTCCGAAGAAGCCTTAAGCCTTGCCATCGAACAATGTTTAGCAGAGGCCACTCTTTTAAGTATCAAACTGCAACAGTCCAATTTTAAGCAGCGTAATGAATCTTCCATGTTTGCATGGTGGCAGCAAAATGATTTGTATAACGAGAGACAAGAGCTCACTGAGCAACTCATCAACCTATCCACTCAAGCCATTGCTTTTGAGAAATACGAGTTGGCCAAAAAAGCGTTTGAACAGGCATTATATTTTAATGGTGAAATCAAAGATCAAAACATTGGCCAAAGTATTCACCAAGGCTTAAGGCAAAATAACTCAGCCACCATCGCCGAGCGTCAGCAGCGACTCACAAGTCAATTAAAAACCGCCATTGAAGATGAAAACTTCGAACAAGTCATCAAGCTTAAGAGCATATTATCGAACCCCCCTTTCAAGGGAAGTAAGATGGCAAAATTGCTTAAGAAAGCAGATCAATTACTGGCCGATAACGCACGAGAATTGGATCAACAAGGGGATAGCGTCTATCGCCAAGGGAACATCCAAACCGCCATTGAGTTTTGGCAGCAAGCAAAAGCTCTGGTTCCAAACCTTAACGGCCTGCAAGACAAGCTAAGCAGAGCGCAAAAAGTACAACAAAAACTCAACGTACTGCGTCAATCTCAGCAGTCCACTACGGAATAATTGGCTACTTCTGTCTATTCTACTAAGCTGATTGAGCCCATACCCAGCCCAGATTCAGCTAGAATAAGACTATGGGGAGAAAAGGATAACGCCATGATGGATTTCACGCTGGACCCTGCCAGTATCAACGCTGAAAAAGCACCAAGCTTAAGGGCCCAAATCCAAAAACATTACCTATGTGATGAGCAGGATTACGTCCAAGACCTATTGGATACCTTTCCGGAAACCCTCAATGAGGAGTTCACTCAATCGGTCACGGATCTGATCACGGTTATTCGCAAACAAAACAGCCAGTCCATCTTGCATCAACTATTGCAAGAGTATGACCTCAGCACAGATGAAGGCATCACCCTCATGTGCCTGGCTGAATCCTTGATTCGGGTCCCGGATATTGCCACTGCCAACGATCTTTTAGTGGACAAGCTCTCCCAACACGGATGGCAACACCATCTAAACAAAAGTGACTCATTCTGGGTAAACGCCGCCAGTTGGGGCTTAGCGCTGAGCGGCAAAATGCTTAAGCCCAACAAATCCCACCCAGGAGAAGCCATTAAAGGCCTGGTGAATAAACTCACCCTAAACATCACACGGGAAGCGGTTGAGCGTGCCATCCGTATTATGGGTGAACAGTTTATTTTTGCCCAAAGCATTGAAGAAGCCATCGAGAATGCCAAGCATCTAGAAAGTAAAAAACAATGCTGTTCGTTCGACATGCTTGGGGAACAAGCATTAAGTGAAGAAGATGCCCAGCGCTATTTCGATGCTTACAGTCACGCTATTGATGTGGTGGCCCAAGGCAACAAACGCAAGCAAGAGCTTGCCGATAATATTTCTATTAAACTGTCTGCGCTACATCCTAGATATGATCCGAGTCAGCAACATAAGGCCTTGCCTGTCATTATTAATCGTTTGCTCACCCTTGCCCGTAAGGCTCGTGAGAAAAACGTGCCCATTACCATAGATGCAGAAGAGCAATACCGTTTAGATATTTCCCTACAAATATTTGAAACCGTTTTGAGCCATCAAGACTT
>JBFEWA010000076.1:0-10740 GCA_041546605.1 Bermanella sp. | reverse complement strand
ATTCTTGCTGAAGCCAAAGCCCTTGGGGTGACACCGCGTTTAGGGGTGCGCGCGCGTTTGGCATCTGTGGGTAAAGGCAATTGGGAAAACACCGGCGGTGAGAAATCTAAGTTTGGTTTGTCGACCCACCAGATTTTGCAGGTGTTTGAAGAGCTCAAAGCCCAGGGGCAATTGGACAGCTTGCAGCTTCTGCACTTTCACCTTGGCAGCCAAATCGCCAACATTCGTGATATTCGTTCAGGCCTAAAAGAGTGTGGCCGGATTTTCACAGAGTTGTCTGTATTAGGTGCCAAAATCCAAGTGGTGGATGTGGGCGGCGGTTTGGGTGTGGACTATGAAGGCACACGCTCACGCAGTTTCTGCTCCATGAACTACAATATGGCGGAATACGCCAATAACGTGGTGTACACCTTTAAAGAAGCGGCCAGTCAGGCCGACCTTGATCATCCGGATATCATCACCGAATCTGGTCGCGCCCTAACCGCTCACCATGCGGTATTGCTCACTAATGTGTTTGATTGGGAGCAACCGCTGTCAGAGGAGCTAACCCCTCCTGAAGAAAGTGACGGGCCCCTTGTGCACCACATGTGGGATGCGTATCAGCGTGTGGCCAACCCAAATAAGCGTTCTTTGCTTGAGGTTTACCATGATGTGCAACACGACATGGCGGACAGTCAGAGCGCGTTCTTACAAGGCACCATCAGTTTGCGTGAACGGGCAAAAATCGAAGCTTATGCCAGCACCATTAACCAATGCTTAAAGCAGCAGTTATCCCCAAACTCCAAAGGCCAGGCTCAGGTGTTGACCCGTTTACATGAATCACAGGCGGATAAATTGTTTGTGAATTTTTCCCTGTTCCAATCCTTGCCGGATTCTTGGGGCATTGAGCAGATCTTCCCTATCCTGCCATTAACCGGCCTTAACCGCCCTGTGGAGCGTCGTGCAGTGGTTCAAGACATCACCTGTGACAGTGACGGCCGTGTGGACTTATACATAGAAGGTGAAAGCATAGAGAAGACCCTGCCTATGCCAAGCTATGGCGATCATGAAGACATCCTAATGGGGTTCTTTATGGTGGGGGCATACCAAGAGATCTTAGGGGATTTGCACAACTTATTTGGTGATACCAACTCAGTGGATGTGTACATCGACGAGCAAGGCCAGGTGACGTTCCAATCGGCCCAGCCTGGGGATACCGTGGCGAAAGTTCTGCAGTATGTAAACTTTGATATTACCAAGCTAGAACAGGCGTATACGACCATCTTGAATGGCTCGGATTTGGCTGAAAATGAGAAGACTCTGTTCCTCGGTGAGTTGCAAACTGCCTTGGCGTCTTCCACCTACTTGCAAGGGTGATATTTCTAACTGGCTTATATAAAAGGTTTTTAATAGCAACTAGATATAACTGAAAATCTGACAGATCTGAATCCCTGGACTATAAATTTCTACGCAGCGTTTATTGCTCACGGAACTTAAGGATAGGGAGAGCTATTATGCCTAAACCTAAAAAAGCCAAGCAGGTGGAAATGGACAACGGCGATACCACGGATTTGGTGGATCAGCCTGATATGGAATTCATTGGTAGCGTGGAAGAAGGCGTATTGCGCTCCATTGCATCACGGCAAAAACTACGCAGTAAGATGGACAATGAAGTGGAAGCTTTCTTGAAAGCCGGTGGTTCGATTAATGAAATTGAGCCTAACGTGATGGCCGATCCACCGCGTAAACCCACTTCCAATTATGGATCACGCCCAATTTAGTTTTAAATTGAAAAACACACCCAGCATCGGCTGGGTTTTTTCGTTTATAGGGGCGCATAATTTATCTCGGTCATAACGGGCCAATCTAAAAACCTTGTCTTAGTTGGCTATTGCGTGGTTTACGCCTGCGGTCTAAGGTGCACCCTCTAAAACAATAATAAAAAAATTGAGGTCAAGGATGCGCATCATCTCAATCATACTGTTAGCGGTTATGTTCGCTGGCAGTGCATTAGCAAAACCCCTTTTGATTGAGGGGAATCTGGATCAATGGCGTGGGGTGAAATGGATGGGCGAAACCCAATACCAACCCATCATGGACATGGAACAAGGTGTCGTACTGCGCGCAGAAAGTGTCAGCTCCGCCTCGGGTTATGAATACACCCGCCGCATCAATTTAAACAAGACCCCAGTCTTGCAATGGCAATGGACCGCAGAAATCACCCCTTATGCCATGGTCATGGGCGATGACGGTATTGAACACAAATCCAATGAATTTGATGAGCGCACGCAACAGGGCAACGATTTTGTGTTGCGCCTCATGGTGAGCCGTAAGCCAGTGTTTGGTGAAGCTAAGTCCATTCATTATGTATGGTCCCATTCGCAGCCTGTGGGCAGCTCCTGGGCGTTAGATGATAACAACAAGGTGATGGTGGTCAGCGGTAATGGTCAAACCACCATGAAGTGGCAAACGTTGCACCGCCATTTGCAAAAAGATTGGCAGCTATTATTTGGTGAAGTGATTGATGAAATTGACAGCATTACCTTCATGACAGACAGTGATGCCATCAAAGGGCATGCCGTTGGCTATTATGGGGACATGCGAACCCTAGCCATTAAATCCATGGCGGAAAATAACCAGTAAACCTCGATCTTACTTCCAATAAAAAAGCCCACAGATGTGGGCTTTTTTATTTTTGAGTGATGCGAGATTGAACTTAGTCGATCTCATACTCAATGATGGTGGCGCCATGTGGGCCCCAAACGGTATTACGGTCTACCTTGGCTTCCACCACATATTGGCGCAGCTCCGGCGTGCAGATTTGATAATCTAAGCGCCAGCCATTTTGATTACGGCGTGCGGATTCGGCATCTGGCCACCAAGTAAATTGGTTCTCACCAAAGTTGGCTTCACGGAAGGCATCCACAAACTCTAATGGGCCGGTGACTTGATCCATGAACGCTTGCTCTTCTGGCAAAAAGCCAGGCTGGTTTTGTGCCGCTTTCCAATCGGCGATATCCACAGACTTATGTGCCACACCAAAGAAACCGGCGAAAATAAATTCACGGCGTTTACGCTTGGTCTTTTTTAGATGCTCAATGAATTGCTGCTGAAACGCCAGCTTGTCTTCTAGGGTGTTATGTTCGTCTATGACAGGAAATAAAATAGAGCCAATGGAAACTTGCTCAAAATCCGCTTGAATATAACGGCCATAGCGATCACAGGCTTCAAATGCCAGGCCGGTCATAATGGCTTTAGGCATATCGCGGGTGAGAATGGCCACACCACTGTAATTGTCAGGCTCAGCATCAAAAAAATAGGCGTTGTAATGCTCTGGGTACAATACCGCGTCGCTTAATTGATATTCTTTGGCTTTCAGGTTTTGTACACAGACAACGTCCGCATCATGCTGCGCTAACCAATCGTAGAAACCATTGGCAACAGCGGTTTCTAGTCCGTCAACTTGTACGTTAATAACCTTCATAAAGGCTCCCAGTTTTACGAGGCGGGTATGATACTCAGTTTTGATTAGGCTAACATCTCTAAAACCGCATTTTTCGCGAATTTACTGTTTCCAAGGCCCTATAGGCGAGATGTTGTGATCAAGAGAGATCGGCCGCTCAGCGTTATTGTGCTTATTTTTGCAGTCTATGATGGGAATTATAGTATTAGCCGGTAAAATACCCCCATTTGGGCTAAGCAATTAGCACAGATAGACCAAAATTGGCGGACTTCAGCTAAGCTGATGTTGTAAATGACAGATCAAATAGTGGTTATTACGTATGCAGGATTATCAAAAGGCGTTTATTGAATTTGCCATCGAGCAAGGTGTATTGAAATTTGGCGAGTTCGAGTTGAAATCCGGCCGTATCAGCCCTTACTTCTTCAATGCAGGTTTATTCAATTCCGGTAAAGCCATGTCTACCTTGGCGAAAAGCTATGCCTCTGCCATTGTGAATTCAGGCGTGAATATGGATGTATTGTTTGGCCCTGCTTATAAAGGTATTCCTCTAGCAGCAACCACGGCTATGAGCTTGGCTGAAAACTTCGAGCGTGAAACCCCGTATGCGTTTAACCGCAAAGAGAAAAAAGACCACGGTGAAGGGGGCTCGTTAGTGGGGGCAGCGTTAGAAGGCAATATCTTGATCATTGATGACGTGATTACCGCAGGTACCGCCATTCGTGAAGTGATGGCCTTGTTAGAAGAGCAACCTAACGCCAAACCCGCGGGTGTGGTGATCGCCCTTGATCGCCAAGAAAAAGGCAAGGGTGAATTGTCGGCTATTCAAGAAGTTGAGCGTGATTATGGCATTCCAGTGATCAGCATTGTGAAGTTAGAACAAGTGATGGAATACGTGGGCGAACAAGAAGAGTTCAAACAGTACTTCCCTGCCATTAAGGCCTACCGTGAGCAATATGGCGTCGCGTAATGAAACGCTTTAAGCGCAAACAAAAAACCAGAGCAATGCTCTGGTTTTTTTATGCCTAGCGATCAGCCCAGTTTAAACCGGTGCCACCTGGCGTTGATCCACTAATAGGCTTGCCGCGAGGAAATCCCATTGGCTGTGCCAGTGCGTCAAAGGCTGAGTTTTGAATTCACTGCGTACGTATTGACGAATACGACCTTCGATAAGGGCTAGCAACATGTTGGCGCAAGCGCCGTCTTCAATGCGCGCCATCTTGTTATCGCGAATTTCACTTTCACGCAGAATTTGTTTGAACTGGGTTTCTAAGCGCTCAAAGAATTGTGCAATACGCGCACGTAAACGTTCAGTTTCGCCCGATAACGCGTCGCCAGTTAAAATGCGGCACATGCCGGGATTTTTTTCGGCGAAGGTGAGAATCAAGGTCATGGCGTGTTCAAGACGGGCAAGGGTACTGTCATGTTCACTGCGAATACGGGTGATACGGGTAAAAATAGTGGCTTCGATGAATTCAATTAAGCCTTCAAACATCTTGGCTTTACTTGGGAAGTGACGATAAAGGGCTGCTTCACTGACACCAACTTCTTTTGCAAGGTTGGCGGTTGTGATTCGTGCACCTGGATTCACTTCAAGCATGTGCGCAAGTGCTTGCAATATCTGCTGCTTACGAGAAGGTTTTTGTGGGGTATCCGTCATACGTATAGTTTGCTTGAATCACAAAGATGCCCAATCCTAATGCCCTAATCCCTAACTCGCAATGGCTAATGACAGTTTTCGTGATCTGGTTGTAGTTAAGCGAAAAACAGTTGACATAAATGCACTGTTTTTCACCTTTTGCTGATTATTCGTTGGTAATGAGTGTACCAACACCTTCGTCGGTGAAGATTTCCAGCATGGTGCTGTGGCTAACGCGACCATCAATGATATGGGCGCTGGTGACACCGGCTTTGACCGCATCAAGGGCACATTGGATTTTAGGCAGCATGCCGCCGTAAATGGTGCCATCGGCAATTAAATCATTCACTTGCTGGGTGGTTAAGCCGGTTAAGATTTTACCGTCTTTATCCATTAAACCTGCAATGTTGGTCAGCAATAATAATTTTTCGGCTTTTACCGCTTCGGCTACTTTACCTGCCACCAAGTCGGCATTGATGTTGTAAGACTCGCCGTCTTCGCCCACACCGATAGGGGCGATCACAGGAATGATGTCTGAGCTGGCAAGCATCTCCAATACCTTGGTATTGATGTGTGCCACTTCACCCACATGACCGATGTCGATGATTTCAGGTTGCTGCATTTCTGGGGTTTTTTGTGTGACTTTTAATTTTTTCGCTTTGATTAATTGACCGTCTTTACCGGTTAAACCAATAGCTTGGCCACCGTTTTGGTTAATCAGATTTACGATGTCTTTGTTTACCAAACCGCCCAGTACCATTTCCACCACGTCCATGGCTTGGCTGGTGGTCACACGCATGCCGTTAACGAAATGGCTTTCGATGTTGAGCTTATCCAATAGGTCGCCAATTTGAGGACCACCACCGTGTACCACGATAGGATTAATACCGATGAGTTTCAGCATAACCATATCGCGCGCAAAACTGTTTTTAAGGTGCTCTTCGGTCATGGCGTTGCCGCCGTATTTCACCACGATGGTTTTACCCACAAAGCGCTGAATATAAGGTAGGGCTTCGCTTAATACTTTAGCGATATTAAAGGCGTCATCACGGGTTAAAGGCATGGCAAATCGCATCAGGTTAATAAATGAATAATGATAGGTGCGCCCATTATACCTATGGCCAAGGGAAATCACACCTAGATGTTATTGGGCTTTAGTCGGACAAAAGGGCATGTAACTCAGACAAATCCAGCTGCGGTACATGAGCGTGTAGCTCTTCCTGAGTCTGTTTGACGCATTGGGCTAATGCTTCTGTATTTAAAGCTTCAAAGCGTATAGTTAAACACGGTGTGGTATTGCTGGCGCGCACTAAGACCCAGCTGTCTTGCATGCTAGAGCGTAGCCCATCAATGGTGACAGTGGGGAATTGTTTGAAGCAGTTTTTTTGCAGTATGTGCATGATGGAAAACTTTTCATCCTCGGCCACGGGGATTTGAATTTCTTCTGTGGCAATAGGATTGGGAAAGGCTTGTAAGCGCTCATGCAAGGAGAGAGGAGATTGACTCACCAGTTGCGTTAAACGCAGGGCGGCATAGATACCATCATCCACACCAATACCAAATTCATCATTAAATAAAATGTGACCGCTTAATTCGGTGGCAAAGGCGGCATTGGTTTTTTTAATGGCTCGCTTCATACTGGTGTGGCCGGTGGCGATCATCTGCGGTTCGCCTCCCCATTGTTCAGTAAGGGTGGTTAATAACTCCGTGCACTTCACATCAAATAAAATGGTTTGCTTGCCTTGGTGAGCCAGTATGTCTTCTACGAATAATAAACTTAAACGATCGGGTAAAATACATTGCCCAAGATTGTCTACTATGCCGACGCGATCGGCGTCGCCATCCAGAGCGATACCTAAATCCGCTTGATGTTCTAATACGGCTTCTTGTAGCCACTTTAGATTTTTGGTTTTCGCAGGGTCAGGGTGGTGCAGCGGAAAATTGCCATCCACATTGCAGGCAATTTCAATGACGTTGGCACCTAATTGTTTTAACGCTGCGCTGGCGATGGGGCCACCAATGCCGTTACCGGCATCCAGTACAACGTTTAGTGGACGTTGTAGGGATAAATTTTGCGTGAGGCGTAATTGGTAGTCATCAATTAAATGGCTGGCGTCTTCAATAAAACCTTGGCCAGTTTTAAATAAATTCAGCTTGATGCGTGATAATAAAACTTGAATGTCTTCGCCACTGCGAGGGCTGCCCGCCACAGCGATTTTAATGCCGTTATCTTGCTTGGGATTATGGCTGCCCGTGATCATGGCGCAACTTTGGCCGTTATTTTTTATGGTCCAAAAGCTCACCGCTGTGGGGCACGCGCCAATGAGATGAACATTGCAGCCAGTGCTGCAAATACCACTCACTAGAGCATCGCGTAATGACGGGCTGGAAAGGCGGCCATCCCAGGCCACGTAGCATTTTTGTTGTCCGGCTAGCAGGATCTCGCTGCCTAAGGCTTTACCAATGAGTTGTGCAGTTTGCTCATTAAGCTTGCTTGGGTATTCCCCGCGAATATCGTATTCGCGGAAAATTTCATGGGGCACTGAGTTCATAGGCATCCTGCTCGTAACTTGTTATTTGGTGCCGGTTGAACCAAAACCGCCGGCGCCGCGATCCGTGGCTTCGAATTCGCTTACCATATCAAATTCCGCTTGTACCACAGGTACGATCACAAGCTGTGCGATGCGCTCACCCACTTCCATGGTGAATGGCGTATTGCCACGGTTCCAACAGCTCACCATTAATTCACCTTGGTAGTCACTGTCGATTAAGCCCACTAGGTTACCTAACACGATGCCGTGTTTGTGGCCCAAACCACTGCGCGGCAAGATCATGGCCGCAAGACCATTGTCTTCAATGTAGATGGACATGCCAGTTGGGATCAGTTTGGTTTCCCCTGGGTTTAAAACCAAGGTGTCTTCTAAGCAGGCACGTAAATCCAAACCTGCGCTGCCTTCTGTGCCGTAATGGGGCAGAGGAATTTCATTGCCTAGGCGTTGATCAAGAATTTTGACTTGGAAACGTTTTTTCATGGGTAACCCTTATATTCAATTAACCGAGCAACTTCGCAATGTGCTCTAAAATGGATTGCGACAAAACATATTTACTGGCTTGTCCAAATTCGGTAACGCTATCGTGATCGATAATGATGATGGCGTTGTCATCACTATTAAAACCAATGTGTTGGGAGCTCACATCATTGGCCACCACCATGTTTAAATTTTTCTTTTCGAGTTTGCCACGGGCGTAATTAATCACGTCTTGGGTTTCGGCAGCAAAGCCCACGCAAAAGGGTTTGTTTGCTTGTGCAGCCACGGTGGCAATGATGTCAGGATTTTTCACTAAGTGAATGTGCATGTCGTCCTGATTCTTTTTAATCTTTTGATCGCTCACATCCGCAGGGCGGTAATCCGCAACGGCAGCAGCCCCAATGAAGATATCCGTTTCTGGTAATAGAGTCATTACCGCATCTAGCATGTCTTGTGCGCTTTCCACATTGGTACGATTCACACGCTCAGGAGTAGGTAGATGTACTGGGCCACATACTAGGTTCACTTTGGCTCCGGCTTCTTGTGCGGCGCGGGCTAGGGCAAACCCCATCTTGCCACTGGAATGGTTGGAGATATAGCGTACAGGATCAATGGCTTCGCGAGTGGGGCCAGCGGTTATGGTAATGGTTTTACCGGATAACACTTTGCGCTCGAACTGCTCGGATAGCAGGCGCGCTAGCTCTTGAGGCTCTAACATGCGTCCCGGGCCCACATCGCCGCAGGCTTGTTCGCCAGCGTCTGGTCCCCAAACTTGAATGGGTTTTAGGGCTTGTAACTGTTTTAAATTGTTTTGTGTTGTTGCGTCGGCCCACATGGCTTGGTTCATAGCAGGAGCAATGGCTAACGGAGCAACACTGGCAAGGCATAAGGTGGTGAGCAAATCATTGCCCATACCCGCGGCTAAGCGGGCGATGAAGTTAGCACTGGCAGGGGCTACTAAAATGAAATCTGCCCACTTGGCTAGCTCGATATGACCCATGCCGGCTTCGGCTTCTGGGTCTAACAGGCTGTGATGCACTGGGTTACCAGAAAGCGCCTGGAGCGTCAGTGGGGTAATAAACTCTTTGGCGCCGTCGGTCATGACCACACGCACATCGGCCCCATGGGTGACTAGAGCACGTACCAGCTCGGCGGTTTTGTAGGCGGCAATGCCCCCTGTGATACCCAGTAAAATTCGTTTGTTGGTTAGCCTTTGCATACTTGCTCCTTGAACCTTGGCGCAGTATAACAACAAAGTGATTCATGGATGAATACGAGAGACGATATGGCTATCACAGATTGGCCCGTGGATGAGCGTCCGCGGGAAAAATTACTGCAAAAGGGCCCTTCAGCATTAAGTGATGCTGAATTATTGGCCATTTTCTTGCGTACTGGCATTAGTGGCCTGACAGCCGTGGATTTAGCGCGACATCTTTTGCAGCGTTTTAATGGCTTACGCCCATTGCTTGAAGCCAGTGAGGCGCAGTTTTGTGAGCACTTAGGCTTGGGGCCGGCTAAATATGCGCAATTGCAAGCCGTATTGGAGATGGCGCGACGTCATTTACAGCAGGCTTTGCAAAAGCCAGATGGGTTCCATAGTCCGGATGTGGTTAGCGGTTTTTTAACCAGTCGCTTGCGTCATTTGCCCCATGAAGTGTTTGCCTGCTTGTTTTTAGATAATCAAAACCGCTTAATTTCCTTTGAAGAGCTGTTTCGTGGCACAATAGACGGCGCTAGTGTTTACCCTAGAGAAGTGGTCAAAAAGGCGTTATCCCATAACGCCGCCGCGGTTATTTTTGCCCATAATCACCCTTCAGGCGTGGCCGAACCCAGTCGCAGTGACGAGTTAATTACTCATAAGTTGCAGCAAGCCCTTAAGTTGGTGGATGTTCGTGTGCTTGATCACTTTATAGTGGGAGATGATGAAGTACTCTCTATGGCAGAAAGAGGATTGTTACATGAGTGAACAGTTCTAGGACAAATAAGGAAGGCCTGTGGGCGAAGGAAGTTGCAGTTGAAGTTGTCTCAAATAATCGGTTGTTGTGTAGGCTTATTGCTGTGCCTGCAAACCATGGCCAACCCCGCTCATGTTGCCATTGAGCAAGCTATGCTTTATTCCGAGCAGCCGCTTGCCTTAGAAACGGTATTGCAGCTGGATGACGCATCTTGGAAAAGCGTATCCCAGTTTGGTAATCATGGATTCCGCCAAGGGGAATTCTGGTTACGTCTTAATATCCATAACGAAAACACAATACCGCTTCGTAAAGTTATTAGTACAACCTACCCGTCTCATGATGAAGTGGATTTTTACGTTTTCGATCAGCAGCATTTGCTGAATACTTGGCAGTTAGGGGACACTCGTCCTCTGACCGATGCCCCTTTAATGGATAAACATCCAGCGATTCAAGTATCTTTCCAAGCTCAAGAGAGCAAAACAGTTTTATTACGAGTACAAAGTGACAACGCTTTGGTGTTAAACGTAGATGTACTCAGCCCACAAGAGCATCAAACCCGAGTGCATTACCAAGGTATTTTTTCTGGGTTGATTTATGGCGTCTTGCTGGTCATGGCCTTATATAATTTTGGCTTGGCCGTGAGTATGCGAGATAAGGCTTACTATTTTTATGTGCTTT
>JBFEWA010000384.1:0-2915 GCA_041546605.1 Bermanella sp. | reverse complement strand
TCCTTGGTTACCACGCGCTATGTTATCCGGAAAACCAGGCAAGTTATCAATAAGCACATCTAAAGTGCCGCGCTGTTCGCCATTTAACGCCAAACGCAATACACGATAACTACCGGTTTCATTGAATAAGACATGTTGCTCGTCATGACTTAGGGCAACGCCATTGGCAAAATTGATATCTTGTACCAAAACAGTGCTTGTTTTTGTTTGCGGGTTATATTCAATCAAGCGGCCGTGACCGCCATGTTCATTAATATCTAATAAACTGGCCCCGTAAGTACCATGGTCTTTTGCGAAGAACTTAGTGGATGCATCAGAGAAATAAATGTTGCCATTTTTTGCCACGTCCACGTCATCGGCATAATTAACGGGCACTCCATCTACTTCACTCACCAGGGTTTGAATATCACCTTTTGGCGAAATGCTTAATAATCCCTTAAACGCATCTGCCACAATGAGATTACCTTGATGATCAAACTCTATCCCTAAAGGACGACCGCCGGTATTGACCCATTCATTTATTTGGCCATTTTTATCTAGGAATTTAATATCACCATTTAACAGTGAAAAATAAACGTTACCGTCTTTATCTAATGCTAAATCCTCCGGACCAATATCCCCATTAAGCTCAATACGATTTAGCTGACTTAGCTGTTGGTTTTGCGCAAACGCCCCAGTATAGCCTTCATTTTTCGGTGCTTCCCAAGCAACTGGGTCCACTTCAACCGGCCAGAGAGCAAGATAAGCCACTAATACAATCACAATTGGAATAAGGATTTTTCTTAGCATAATGGGGTCCCTTGAGTATTTATTGTTATTTATCAAACTAAGGTAACATGTTTTTTCCATAAAAAAAGCGATGAATAAAGAAACGGGCTATCTTCATTCATCGCAATTTTAAAAAGATTTATGCTGGTAAAAAGCTGACCATTACGCCAACAAATAACCACCATCCACGTTAATGCAGCTACCTGTAGTATAACTGGATGCATCACTGGCAAGGTACAATACCGTGCCGGCCATTTCATCCGGTTCCGCAATGCGGTTCATGGGAATATGTTCTAGCGCCTTCTCTAAAATCGCAGGATTTTTAACAAGGGTTGCTGCAAATTTTGTATCGGTTGCACCTGGCAGTAACGCGTTTACTCGAATTCCCATTTGCGCACATTCTTTAGCGAATGCTTTGGTCATGGAAATCACCGATGCTTTAGTGATGCTGTAAATGCCTTGCAAAGAACCAGGGATTACACCATTCACAGACGCCACATTAATGATGCTGCCACCACCATTGGCTTTCATTAACTTGCCGCCTTCGATGCACATAAAGAAGTAACCACGGATATTCACATCCACTGTCTTTTGGAAAGCACTGAGATCCGTATCAAGAATGTGACCAAAATACGGATTCGCTGCGGCGTTATTCACCAGAATATCCAGCTTGCCATGCTCGGTTTTGATTTGCTCAAAAATGGCACTGATTTGTTCCATTTCACCAATATGACACGCAATGGCTTGGGCACTGTAACCGGCTTCTTTAATTTCATTTACCACACGTTCACAACCGTCTAACTTACGGCTGGAAACAATCACGTGAGCACCTTGCTGTGCCAGTAACTTCGCAATGCTCTCACCAATACCACGACTGGCACCGGTTACCAATGCCACTTTACCGCTTAAGTTAAATAATTCTGTGGACATATTTTTCTCCTTATTTTTATTAACGATACGTGACTTTAGTATCGGCTAAAATTAAATGCTGATAATTATTGAAGTAAGATAAACTTAAATCACCCGCTTCATTAAATACCATTCGAGTAATGGCGGTATTGGCCATCATTTCATTTAGTTCAAAGGCTTTGCGTGGCATAATCTCCAGTACTTGTTGTATACACATGGAGATAGCACCAGCAGAACTGACAACCACAATACACTCTTGGCGCTTAGCGTTTTGAATCACAGCTTGTACCGCTTGATTAACCCTCTGATGAAAATCAGTGAATCCTTCTGTGTAAGCACCCGAATCACTATCCAACCATTTCATCACCGCTTGACGGTAAAGTTTGTGGAATACCTTTTCAGGATTAGGCTGCGCCATAATTTGACTGGCAATATAAGCACGGTCTTTAAAATCGGGGTTAAATACCTGCAATACATTTTCATGGTCAAATTCGTTAAAACTGGGATTAATTTGAATTGGCAGCCCCAAAGATTGCTTTGTTGTTGCTTCAAATCCTATTAGCAAATGATCCATGGTTTGTTGTTGACGATTCAACGAGCCACACAACAACTGAGAGGGTTGAATAATTTGTCCAAGACAACGCCCTAAGACTTGCGCTTGCTGCTTACCCAGTTCGGACAAGGCATCATAGTCGTCTTTACCAAAGCTGGCTTGACCGTGGCGAATAAAATATAACTCAGCCACGTTAGCTTGCCTGCTTAATCAAACGTAAACAGCGGTTTTCTAAGTAGCGCGCCGCATGTACAAATCCAGCAAAGCGCTTATCTTGAGTTTGACCGTGATAAAAACGGTAGTAAATTTGCTGAATGATCACCGCCAATCGGAACAGACCATACACTTCATAAAACACAAACGAATCAATAGAACGTCCGGTTTTTTCTAGATAATAAGTTACCACTTCATCTCGGGTAAGCATGCCAGGTAAGTGAGTCGGTTGACGGCGCATCATTTGAAACTGTGGCTCATCGTCCGCTTGCACCCAATACGCCAGGCTATTGCCTAAATCCATTAATGGATCCCCAATGGTGGCCATTTCCCAATCCAATACACCAATGACATTTAAAGGATTACTGGTTTCAAGCACCACGTTATCTAAGCGAAAATCATTGTGAATCAAACACTGCCCCACGTCTTGAGGCATATTCGCTTTCAGCCAATCCATGACCACTTCAAAATC
>JBFEWA010000135.1:0-7704 GCA_041546605.1 Bermanella sp. | reverse complement strand
TTTCTGACAAAGCATGGGAACCAATGACTAGCCATGCACCCTAATCCAAACATAACCTGAGTGCTGCACACATTTATCTATCTTAACGTTTATGGCAAGGTATAACGCCGAGTGACCTACTAACCCTTATTATGAAGCCTGCTTTTCGCCTCACCATTTTACTCAGTGTTTTAATACACGTTTTGGTGTTTACCCCATGGTTGCTCTCGCCTTCCAAACCGGTTTCACAACCACCGCAAGTTAAGACTCTCACCTTTGATTTGCAGCCCGCTTACGCGCCGCAAGTGGAATTGCCTCCCGCTCCTGAGCACATGGAAGACGACATCACTAAGGCCAATCGCAGTGATGGCCGCGCCAATGAAAAGCAAGCACCCCCAGAGCCGCAGCAAGCCAGCCAAGCTCTAGTGGAAAACAAGGTGCAAGAGACACCCGCTGAAACCCACGAAACCAAGTTACCTGACGTGATTCAATCTCACTCCAATGGTTTGATGCTCAGTGAGTTTCTTAAGGCGCAGGCCGCTGCTAAAGAGAAATTCACAGCAAAAGGCATGACCATGAACGAGTTGGATGAGTCGGCCCTTGCTGATAGCCACATACCCTCACCCTTAGATCAAGATGAAGAAGAAAAAGCCCGCTGGTTTAACGCTGTGCTTAAGCGCATTACCGAACAGGTGAACTACGTTTGGGTGAAACCCAAGGGGTTATCCAGTAATACTTGGGGAGTGATTCGCCTAGACATTGATCCCAACGGCTATCTCATGGATGCGTGGGTACATCTACCCAGCGGCAATGCGCAATTGGACCGCTCCGCCATGCGCGCAGTCAAGCAAGTATTACGCTATGACATACCCCACTCGGAGAAGCTGGCCCGGTATTATCAACACTTAGAGTTTCGCTACCGGGGGGATGAGCAAGAAGGCTAAGCTTACGTGCTAAGCCTTAGTCACGGTCTTTCGGAGTGGACATGCCTTTTAGGATCATACCCCAGGTGCCCATGCATAAGCCGATGATGGACAACAGCATGCCGCCATTCACCCAAATGCTATAGCGACTCATGAAGGACACAAACTCATGCTTGTTCACTTGATCGCACACACCCTTGGCGTAATCCCAACTGCCACCACCATCTAAGCAACGTGCGACGTCCTGCGCCTCAAACATGTAAACCGTCACCAACAGCACACAGGGTAAAAACAATAAAATCATGCCCCAACGCAACATTTTGTACTCCTTTTATTAGCACTTTTAAGCATATCGCAGGAAATTAGCGGAATCAGACCGTCACAAGCATTGCATTATCCCATAGGCCTAGGCAATAATGGCCATCAAATACCAATATAAAAACAAAAAACTGAGTATTGCCTATGAAAACCTTATTCAAAACGGCACTGACCTTACTATTGGTGTCAGTTATCTCCAATGGCGCCCTTGCGGACACCAAAGCTGATCAGCTATTAGCCAAGATTGATGCTGATATCAGTGCTAAACGATTGAGCACCCCCGCAAACAATAACGCCATTGAAAAAATTTGGCAGTTTAAGTCCATCGCCCCTTACGATCAGCGCATCAATAGCCGCGTGTACAAGGTAGGTAAAATCTATGTGGACCTAGCGAACCAAGCCATTGCGGGTAAAAACTACACCCAGGCCCAGTTGCACCTAGATAACGTCTGGATGCTGGCTTACCTAACCCCTGGCTTAGAAGCTACACAAGACAAGCTAGACAAAGTCTTTAACGGCAGCGCCGTGGCCAAAGCCAAACCAGCCCCTAAGCCAGAAGCGAAACCGGTTACCGTGGCTAAAAAAGACACTTCAAGTGCTGACAAAGCAAAACAAGCAGCCCGTGAAAAAGAATTGGCCGCAGCGCGTCTAGCCAAGCAAAAAGCAGAAAAAGAAGCGGCTGAGCGTCGTCGCGCAGCAGAAGAAAAAGAGCGTAAACTGGCGCAACTACGTAAAGAAGAACAAGCCAAACGTGAAGCGGCGGCTAAGTTAGCTACCTTAAAAGCGCAACGTGAAAAAGCCAGTGCTGCTGCGGTTGCGTTAAACAAAGCCGAAGAGACGTCTAAACCCATTGCTGACTTTGATTTAAACCAAGAGTTAATCGATGGTCGTGAGACGCGCCAGATTCGTACCGCTCTGCAACCGATTTGCCAAGAGATCATTGATAACGAGGCATCTGTGGTACTGCATACTCGTACCACACAGGACTACCGCTGGTTAACCGTGCGTCTGACCCTGTGTGTACGTCGAATCGATAAGAACTTCCGCCTACGCCATAGTCACCAACAAGTGGCCGACCAAGAACCAAGCATTAGCTTACACCCTGGTCGTAGCATGTCTTTGCTGAAAAAAGTACGCAGCTAACTAAAACGTTAGCACTGACCTCAGTAAAATAGGCAAACATAAAAAAACCGGCGAAAGCCGGTTTTTTTATGTGCATAAGATCTTAATTAATGTTGTGCATGGGCAATACGCTTAATGTTAAGCAAATGCTCGTAGCTCACGTTATCGCTGGTGGCGCCGCCGCCTTGGGTGCCGCAACCTAGTGTCCAAGACAGCTGCAAGCCATTATTAGCACCGATACAACCTAGAGTACCTGCACCGTTTACTAAAACACGGCTCACATCCACACATTGGGCATAGGCATTGATTAACGCATCATCTTGGCTGTGCATGATAGCCGTATGGCCAGCACCTTCATCCGCCAAAATAGATTTAGCCAGATTCATAGCCTGTTCATCGCTTTCGATTTTGGTAACCGATAACACAGGCAATAATTTTTCTTTTAATAATGGCGTGCCGTCTTCTTGGCCATAGGTGTCAGCCAGAATCAGTTTCACCGGATAGTCGCGTTTGATGCCTAGTTCATCACACACATCTTGCGCGCTTTTCCCCACAAAGCGGCTGTCTAAATGGCCATCTCGGAATACCACATCCAACAGAGCATGGATTTCAAAATCATTAAATACAGCGGCTCCAGCATCTTTGGCGGCCTGTAAAAATTCATCATAGATAGCCGCATCCACTAATAGGTTATTTTCTGATCCGCAAACAATGCCGTTATCAAAACTTTTACTGAACACCACATCTTGCGCTGCTTTTTTTACATCACAGGTTTTTTCAATCCACACTGGCGCATTACCCTTACCCACACCAATGGCCGGTGTGCCGGACTGATACGCAGACTTCACCATGGAAGGTCCACCCGTGGCTAAAATGAAATGCACATTATCATGGGTCATAAATGCATGGGTTAACGCTCTTGAAGATGGCAACTGTGAGGTTTGTACTAAATCCACCGGCAGTTTTAATTTCTTTAACACACTTTGAATAATTTCCACGGTTTGATTGCCCACATTTTTCGCCTTGCGATGACTGCTCACAATAATGGCGTTACGGGATTTCAACGCGATCAAACATTTAAACGTGAGGGTTTCCACTGGATTGGTCACTGGAATCATAGCGAAGACCACACCCATACTATTGGCTAAACCCTGGGTGCCGTCTTTGTTTTCAATCATACTGCCCACGCCCGGCTTGCCTTGTAAACCTTCAGCCACCGCTAACGTGCCCAGCTTGATTTTCTCAATTTTGTTTTCCAACACACCCATGCCACTTTCTACAACCGTCAGCTTGGCTAAGTTTTCCGCCTGCTTATTCACCGCTTTGGCTATGGCCATAATGGCCGCGTCGATGGTGGCTTCTGGCAAGGACTGAATCGCCTCATGAGCAGCATTGGCGCTGCTGACAATAAATTCCACTTCTTTGATTGGGGCTTGGCTTAACGCGGTATCTACTTGCTTTTGCAAGGTCACATCAAATTGTTTGCTTAATGATGCCAGCATAAGACCATAAAAATCCGGCTGATCTTGCAATAGTTGGCGCAATTCCTGTAACTCAATTGCAATGTATTCGATGTCACTATGGGCGATGAAACTATAAGGAAAGGCAGAGGCGGTTAATAATTCTTTTGCGCCAAGAATGTCACCTTGGCTAAAGGTTACGGGTAAGCGTGCGCGGCGATCCAACTCTGGATCTTGCACTTCCATTTGCACTTCGCCGTTCACGAGATAATAGCAATGGGTGCCATGACTTCCTTGTTGAACTAAACATTCTCCAGCCTTCATTTGGTGCACTTGCCCATTTAATTGAGCCATAGCTGGGCGATTATCTAGAGTTTCCATCTTTCCTTCCTTAGTCAGAGTGTTGTCACTAAATGTCTTAGACAATATAAGCACAAAACACTTGTAAGAACAATTCATTAGATTAGAATTACTTCTCATAAACAAAAAGAATATTGGATAATAAACATTCTCAATAAGGAAGGATAAATGGAACGCTTAAATAGGCGAGAGGTGGAGCAAATACTCGGTATTTACCCTCCTTTTAGGATAAAGGACATGATCATGAACCCAGAACAAGAAGTTCTGGAAATTCAGATCGAGGAAATGAGCAGTAAACGAGGCCTGTTTAACGGCTCTCGTCAGCGCATTCGCAAGGTTCGTTGGCACCACACCAAAACCGGTCGCTTCGATACCATTATCGAAATGCAAGCATCGCACCAAACATTCTCAAAGCAACGCACGTTGAATCCACCGGCATTTATTGGCCCTGAGCACAGTAAGTATACTTATCAGTTGCAGCAGACGGTTTTATTGGCCGCCAGTAAGCAATTAAGCTCAGATACCATTCAAAGTATTACCGGTATTGATCGCGCCTTGGTAAACGAAATTATTTCTGACAACCAAGCAGAGCAACAAGAAAGCCAGATTCAAAGTCAGCTGCCATTACAAACCGACCCGGTTTGGCGCGCCATCATCAAACATGAAATCAGCTTTAAGACGAACCTGCCGTCATTAAAGTTTTTGATTTCCCGATTGGAGCTTTCTTGCTTCAACAGCAAAGATGATCCAAGCGTGGTACAAGATGCGGTTGCAACTTTGCGTCAGTTTTTCATTAAAAACCGTTCACAACTGAAAAGTGAATACGCACAAATTGGTGTGATTGAAAACAAAGCACCTGAAAAAACCGAAAGCAGTTCTAACAACAATACTCCAAACAAAAAAGTCACGTTAACTGTGGACCACCCAATCTGGCACAGCATTTTAAGTGGCGAAGTGGACTTATTGTCAAAGAATACCGGTTTGAACCTTTACATTACCCAGCTAAAAAGCTTGTATCGTAAAGCCGATATTAACCAAGATGAAAAATTCCAAATTGCTAAAGAATTACTGTCTTATCTGAAAAAGAACATGGCAAAACTCAAGCCTGAGTTAATGTCCATTTCAAGAATGGTGCGCCAGCTGAATGAGCAATCCAGTGAACTGGAATTACCAGAAAGCGAGCATGAGGTTTGGGGACAAATCATTCAAGGCAAGATCTTCATTGAATCCAGTCAAATGGCGTTGAAACTATTACTAGTAAAAGCCCGTACAAGTGACGACGAACAAGAAGCCCGCGAAATGGTACAGCAATACTTTGCGCGCAATATTCGCGCACTGGGCAATGAGATCAAACAAATTGAACAACACCTAGCCGTAGCCAGCTAAGTTTACACCAAAGAATTAACGAGAATTTTATGTCAAACGTATCCATTACAAGTCAATTGCTGGATTTAGAAAGCACTATCGAGCGCATTGAATCCGGTGATTTTTTAATCATTGCTGCCGATGAATCTCTGCTAACTCAATTGCCTAGCGGTAACTGGATTGGCGGCACCATTCCTTACTTCATGAGCGATGAAGGTGGTTTAGTCAGTAAAGAAAAAATCTTCGTCAACGCCATCGAAGGTTTATCCGGTAATACTCAACCACGCATTACCCCTTATGACAGCAAATCCATTTCCCGCATTGCTCAAGACGCACCAGACAATGGCTTTACCATTGCTATTTTGCCAGCTGGCAGTGATGTACACGCTGAATACGCGCAAAACGCTCCTGGTTTCCCAAACATGTTTTTCTCTCCATTAATTGGTTGGATTGCCGGTGTGCATTTAGATGATGTGGCCAGCAATCAAGCGAAAACCGTATTTGGTCCTGGCGCTATGGCCATGGCGGACAAAGCCGTTGCCATGCACGTACCACTGCCAACCAGTCAAATTGCCAACATTCACATCGTGAATTTATTTGAGCAAGGCAATGGCCCTAAAATTGTTTTCCCAAAAACCGGCTTCAATGTGGACACATGTTTAGTGGATGGCGTAGAAACCAATCTAGCGCAATACATCACCAGCCAAAACATTGATACCCGTTTGCCATTAGTTGCAGATTACAACGGCATCAATGTAAACGTGTCTATTCAAGCCCTAAACGGTGGCGATGTGGCGTTGTATGCACCTGTGTTTGCGGATGTGGAATACCAATTTGCCACACCGGTTGCGGACTACATGAGCAGCTTTAACCAAGCGGTATCCAGTCAAGAAACCGATAAAGCCTCTTTTGGTTGCAACTGTATTTTGAACTTCTTGTACTCAGAACTAGAAGGCAAGCAAACCGGCAACCTAACGGGCCCAATCACCTTTGGTGAAATTGCGTATCAACTATTAAATCAAACCTTGGTTTACATGAGCATTGAAAACGCGTAATTGATTTTCTATTGCACAAAAAAACGGCCTCTATTGAGGCCGTTTTTTTTGCTTAAACAAATTAAGCGACTAACTTAAGCGACTAACAAGTTTTCTTTCACTGCATAAGCCAAAGTTTCATCCAAGGCTTTTGCAAGTTTTTGCATCATCTCATCAATGTGCGCTTTGGTGCAGATTAACGGTGGGCAGAATGCCAATGAAGAACCCGCCACCGCACGAGTGATCATGCCGTTGTTCTGACAGGCTTGCATGGCGTAACCACCAATCACACCACCCGGGAATGGCTGACCCGTTTGCTTGTTCGCCACCAATTCCAACGCGGCAATCATGCCGGCGCCACGAATCTCACCCACTAATGGATGATCCGCAAATTTTTGCAATTCACTTTGCAGGTATGCACCCACTTCAGCAGCATGAGCAAAGATATTATCACGCTCATAAATCTCTAAAGTTTTAAGGGCTACAGCACACGCCACTGGGTGACCCGAGTACGTGTAACCGTGACCAAACACACCCACTTGGCTTGAAGGTTCAATCATGGCTTCATACATGTCACCACGAATCACCGACGCACTGATTGGCATGTAAGCAGATGACAGTTGTTTTGCCAATGTCATCATGGCTGGTTTCATACCCATGGTAGTGGAACCAAAGTCGTTACCGGTACGACCAAAACCTGTGATTACTTCGTCCGCCCAAAACAGAATGTCGTACTTGGCTAGAATCGCTTGTACTTTTTCGTAGTAACCCGCTGGTGGCACAATCACACCGCTGGCACCGGTAATCGGCTCGGCAATGAAGGCAGCAATGGTTTCTGGACCTTCTTCTAGAATCATGTTTTCTAGATTGGTGGTGATGCGATCCACAAATTGCGCTTCTGTTTCACCGTCTTTTTTACCACGGTAATAGTGCGGCGCATCCGTACGCAGAATACCTAAGGCTTCAAACGGTAAATCAAAGTGCGTGTGATTCGGTGGCAAGCCGGTTAGAGATGCCGACGCTACGGTTACACCATGGTAAGAGCGATCACGGGCAATGATTTTAAACTTCTCTGGTTTGCCAATGGCATTAAAGTAGTAACGTAACAATTTAATGTGTGTATCGTTAGCATCACTACCAGAA
>JBFEWA010000467.1:0-1981 GCA_041546605.1 Bermanella sp. | reverse complement strand
GGTGCGTTTTACAAAAAACACCTTGATGCTTTTAAAGGCCAAGCCAATCGCCGCCTCAGTACGGTTTTGTATTTAAACCCCAATTGGCAGCCCCAATATGGTGGCGAACTGGTGGTATATCAGCCAGATGACGAGCAACAAGAACTAATGCGAGTAACACCTAGCTTTGGCACGTTAGTGGTATTTTTAAGTGAGGATTTCCCTCACGAAGTACTGCCTGCCGAGCAATTAAGATACAGCATTGCCGGCTGGTATCGCGTAAACAACAGCATTGGCAATCGCATCGATCCGCCTCGCTAAAGACCCATAAGTGATTGAGTGATAACATAACCGACTCAATCACTCATTGCTTCGCCCATGGATAAAACAGCTCTCGTTCAACACATCATTCAGCAACTTAATGACGCCTTGCAGCATGCCCTAGCCGCAGCAGAAGAAGCCCATAAAGGGGCCACCCATGAGCAAAGCAAAGCGGAAACCCAATACGACACTCTGGGTCTAGAACACGCCTATCTTGCCGAAGGGCAAGCCCGTCGCATTCAAGAGTTACAAGACAACATTACCTTAATGCGTCACTTTCAATGCTCAGAATTCAGTGAAGACGATCCTATTTATTTAGGGGCACTTGTGGACATTGAAAGTCTGTCTTCTGCCTCGCAACGCCTCACTGTGTTTTTAGCACCTGGTGGTGGCGGCTTAAAGATCACATGGCAGCAAAAAGTTATCCAAGTGATCTCCCCCTCTAGCCCCATTACTCAAGCGTTATTGGGTTTGTATTGCGATGATGAATGCCAACTGGAAAACGGTTTGAAATACAGCATCACTCAAGTGCAATAAAGTCGCGCTATTCACCTTATTTATAGTCTTACCTTAAGTTTATTTATGCATTGAACAATGAGGATTTTTTGTTTCATTCATATAGCTTTTGTTCTGGGTGACGACTTGCTACAGTGAGCGCACAACACAACAACAAGAAATCGAGGCAATCATGACAACGCCCCAATACGACATAGTACTTTTCGGTGCCACCAGTTTCGTTGGTGACATTCTTACTGGCTACATGATGAGCCAGTACCCTCCAGGCAGTGACGTAAAATGGGCAGTGGCCGGACGCAGTGAAAGCAAACTGGTAGAAACCAAGCAAAAACACGGTGCCCATGATATTCCCCACATCATTGCTGACGCTGCCAATGTGCAGCAAATCAATGACATGGTGAAACAAACCCGCGTTATCGTCTCCACCGTTGGCCCTTACGCCTTATATGGAGAACCCTTGGTAAAAGCCTGTGTGGAAAGCGGTACCGATTACTGCGACCTTACCGGCGAAGTGCAATGGTATAAGCGCATGGTGGATAAATACGAAACCCAAGCTAAACAAAGCGGCGCACGCATTGTGCATTGCAGCGGCTTTGATTCTATTCCATCCGATTTGGGCGTGTACTTTTTACAACAACAAGCCCAAGACAAATTTGGCAAGATGTGCTCCTCTGTATCCCTAAGAGTGGCACGCCTTAAAGGTGGTGCCAGTGGCGGCACAATCGCCAGCATGGTGAACATTGCCAAAGAAGCCGCAAAGGATGCAAATTTGCGCAAAGAATTACAAAACCCGTATAGCATTTGCCCTGCTGGCCACGGCTTTAAACGTCGCCAAGAAAATATTGGCGGCGCCAAGTTTGATGACGACTTCGATCAATGGGCTGGTCCATTTGTCATGGCAGCGGTGAATACCCGAGTGGTGCATCGCAGTAACGCATTATTAAACCACGCCTATGGTAATGACTTTGCTTACAGCGAAGCCATGCTCATGGGCAAAGGGAGTAAAGGAAAAAGCCGCGCGCGTAACATGGGCTGGGGATTAAACATTTTCATGTTATTAGCCGCGATAGGCCCTACCCGCTGGCTATTAGAAAAATTCGTATTACCTAAACCCGGTGAAGGCCCCACGCCAGAAGAGCAATTAAAAGGCTGCTTCGATTACCGC
>JBFEWA010000038.1:0-14330 GCA_041546605.1 Bermanella sp. | reverse complement strand
TACGGTGGTGAAGACTGTGAATTTGGCGATCGATTAAAGCACTCTGGCATCAAGGCGAGACAAATTAGATATAGCGCAATTTGCGTACACCTTGATCACGCAAGAGGCTATGTAAATGACGAAATGCTCAAAAAGAACAAAGAAATTAGACAAAGCACATTAAAAACTAGAGCTACACAGACACAATTCGGTCTTAACCTTTACCAAGAAAATTCTAAAGATGACAATTAATGCCAGCGTTTTCATTATCACCAAGAATGAAGAAAAAAATATCGCTCGAGTTCTTGAAAGCATCAAAGAATTCAATGAAATCATTATCGTAGACTCAGGTAGCACAGATCGCACTCTAGAAATTGCGCAGCAGCATAATTGTAAAATCCATCACCAAGATTGGCTCGGTTTTTCCAAACAAAAGCAACATGCGATGAATTTGTGTACCTATGATTGGGTTTTAAATTTGGATGCCGACGAAGAAATCCCTCCACAGTTATCTGAAGAAATCAAACAACACATCTCCAAGGAAAATATCAGCGGATTAAGATTTTTACGCAACGACTTATTTCTAGGTAAGTCTTACCCAAGATACTGTAAACTTCCAAGCAATATACGCATGTATCGTAAGTCTCACGCACATTTCGATAGCGAATGCCTTGTACATGAAAGTGCCACCATAGCGGGTCACATAGAAACCCTTTCTACTCCTTTTTTACATTATGGATACAACGAAATTGAAGCACTCGCTTACAAACAAAATCAGTATTCATCTCTAAAATCACTAGAAAAATTTCAGAAAGGTAAATCCTTCTCCTACTTAAAACTACTTTTAATTTTTCCAATTGAATTCATAAAGAAATTAATCTTTCAGCGATATTTCCTATTCGGCTTTAGAGGCTTCATCTTAGCAACAATGAATGCAAACTATGCCTTTTTGAAAGAAGCCAAGCTATTTTCCTTACACACAACAGATGCAAAGAAATAGCGCCTTATAAGACATCAAATAAAGAAAATATCAATTAACACAAACAAAAAAACCCAGCCTTAGCTGGGTTTTTTAATAAATGTCTAATCAATAAAATGATTAGTCATTTTGAGACTTAAGTTGCTCTTTGATCAAGTCACCGATAGTGGTTGGACCAGCTGCTTCGGTTTCTTTCTCACGATGCGCTTTTAGCGCTTCTTTTTCTTCAACTTCGTCTTTGCTCTTCACAGAAAGAGAGATATTACGGTTTTTACGATCTACCATAATGATCTTGGCTTCAACTTCGTCGCCTTCTTTCAACACGTTACGTGCATCTTCAACACGGTCTTTGCTGATTTCAGAGGCTTTAAGAGTTGCTTCAACGCCTTCCATGATTTCTACGATCGCTGCTTTAGCATCTACAGAAAGCACTTTACCTTTAACGATAGTGCCTTTGTCGTTTTCAGCTACGAACTCAGCGAATGGGTCACGCTCTAGTTGCTTAACACCTAGAGAGATACGCTCACGCTCAGGATCGATAGATAGGATAATGGTTTCTAGCTCATCACCTTTCTTGTAGTTACGAACGGCTTCTTCGCCAGCTTCGTGCCAAGAAATGTCAGATAGGTGAACTAGGCCGTCGATGCCACCATCAAGACCGATGAAGATACCGAAATCAGTGATAGATTTGATCTTACCGCTGATTTTATCGCCTTTGTTACACTTGCTAGAGAATTCTTCCCAAGGGTTAACTTGACACTGTTTAACACCTAGAGAGATACGACGACGCTCTTCGTCGATATCAAGAACCATAACTTCAACTTCATCACCCACTTGTACCACTTTAGATGGGTGGATGTTTTTGTTAGTCCAGTCCATTTCAGATACGTGAACAAGACCTTCAACGCCTTCTTCAAGCTCTGCGAAACAACCGTAATCAGTAAGGTTAGTTACCTTAGCAGTTACTTTGGTGTTTTCTGGGTAACGAGCTTTGATAGCTACCCATGGATCTTCACCTAGTTGCTTAAGACCTAGAGATACGCGGTTACGCTCACGGTCGAACTTAAGAACTTTAACTAGGATCTCGTCACCAACGTTAACGATTTCACTTGGGTGCTTGATACGTTTCCAAGCCATGTCTGTGATGTGTAGAAGACCGTCTACGCCACCTAGATCTACGAACGCGCCGTAGTCAGTTAGATTCTTAACGATACCAGTTACTTCTTGACCTTCTTGTAGGTTAGCTAGTAGCTCATCACGCTCTTGGCTGTTAGCAGTTTCAAGAACGGCACGACGAGAAACAACAACGTTGTTGCGCTTCTGATCTAGCTTGATCACTTTGAATTCTAATTCTTTACCTTCAAGGTGTGCAGTATCACGTACTGGACGAACATCTACCAAAGAACCTGGTAGGAATGCACGGATAGTTGCAACATCAACAGTGAAACCACCTTTAACTTTACCGTTGATAACACCGGTAACCACTTCTTGCGCTTCGAAGGCTTTCTCAAGCTCTTTCCAAGACTCAGCACGCTTGGCTTTTTCACGAGAAAGTTTAGTTTCACCAAAACCGTCTTCTACAGCTTCAAGTGCAACGTGTACTTCGTCGCCAACGCTAACTTCTAACTCACCTTTATCATCAAGGAATTGAGCGCGTGGAATAACGGCTTCAGACTTAAGACCGGCATTAACAATTACCCAGTCAGAGTCGATATCAACAACAGTACCAATTACGATACTACCTTGTTGCATATCAAGGCCGTTAAGGGATTCTTCAAAGAGATCAGCAAAAGATTCAGACATTAAATTACCTAGAGGTTTCAACCATCATGCCAGTGGATGGGTCTGTTTAAATATGTGTCCGCCGTTCCGCACCTGGCAAGGGTTGACGTACACAGATAGAATTTGGGCGTGGATTATACAGCAGATATTCAAGGAAACCAAGGGGTTTATATAAGGAGAAACACAGGATTTATCTGCTAAAACCCTGTGTTTTCGTGCTTAAACTAGGTTACTGCGCTTAAGCTCAGTCATGACCACATCCAACACCTGTTCGATGGTCATATTGGTGCATTCTACTACTAAGGCATCTGTAGCCGGTTTAAGGGGGGCTACGGCACGATTCATGTCACGCTCATCACGCTCTTGAATTTCAGCCAGAATTTTTACTACATCGGCCGCAACGCCTTTTTCTTGTAACTGCAAGAAGCGGCGCTTAGCGCGCTCTTCCGCCGAAGCTGTCAGGTAAATTTTCACATTTGCTTCTGGAAACACCACAGTTCCCATATCTCGACCGTCAGCTACTACACCTGGAGACTGAGCAAAATCACGCTGACGCTCTAATAACGCTTGGCGTACAGCAGGCAAAGCCGCAACCTTACTGGCCATGGCACCCACTTCTTCGGTACGAATGTCCAAGCTCACGTCTTCCCCTTCAAGAATGGTATTCACCAAGCCTTCGTCTTGAGGGATAAACTGCACATCCAGATGCTTAGCCAATACCGCCACAGAGGCTTCGTTGTCCAACTCTACACCATGCTTTTGCGCAGCCACGGCGGTTAAGCGATATAAGGCACCGCTGTCCAATAAGTGCCAACCAAGCTGCTTAGCAACCATGTAGCAAATTGTGCCCTTACCAGCACCGCCAGGACCGTCAATCGTTAAAACGGGTACAGATGCAGCCTGAGTCATTTTGTATCCTTATAGCCAGCTTCGCTGACTAAATATCATTCTGATGCGACTGAATCTCAGTCGCCTAATAAACTACTCAACCGTAACATTAATGCCACAGTTTTGTGAAAGCTCGATAAAACCAGGGAAAGATGTAGCCACATTGGCACAGTCTAAAATTTTGATACTGGCCGATGCACGTAATGACGCCACGGCAAACGACATGGCAATACGATGATCATGATGGGTCACAATTTCGCCACCACCAAACGCACCTGACTCACCAAAGCCCTGAATGATCGCCCCATCTTCTGTGCCTTGAATATCCACACCTAAGATTTGCAAGCCATCCACCATGGCTTGAATACGATCACTCTCTTTCACTCGTAACTCTTCAGCCCCAGTTAATACTGTTTGACCCTCAGCACAAGAGGCGGCAATAAAGATGGCTGGGAATTCATCGATGGCCAAAGGCACCTGATCTTCAGGGATGTTAATGCCTTTTAATGGCGCATAACGAACGCGAATATCAGCAACAGGTTCCCCGCCCACTTCGCGCTCATTCAGTAATTCAAGATTGGCCCCCATTAAACGCAAGATATTAATAATACCGATACGAGTTGGGTTAATGCCCACGTGCTCAAGGGTGATATCACTTCCTGGCGCAATAGATGCCGCTACCATGAAGAAAGTAGCCGATGAAATATCAGCAGGCACATCAATGCTGGTTGCGGTTAATTCACCACCGGATTCAATGGTCACCGTATCACCGTCCACCTGCACATGATAGCCAAAGCCTTTTAACATGCGCTCAGTATGATCACGAGTAGGCGCAGGCTCAGTCACAACGGTTTTACCTTTTGCATACAAACCGGCTAGCAATAAGCAGGACTTCACCTGTGCACTGGCCATAGGCAAGGTGTAAGTAATGCCATTTAATGATGAGCCACCTTTAATCAACATAGGTGGTCGGCCCTCTGCTGCGGTTTCAATTTCCGCGCCCATTTCACGCAGCGGGTTCGCCACACGGTTCATGGGACGTTTAGACAGAGACTCATCTCCTGTCATCTCCACATCAAAGTTCTGCCCCGCCATTAAACCGGCCAATAAACGCATGGAAGTGCCTGAATTACCCAGATACAGAGTATTCGGAGGGGTTTGCAAGCCATGCAACCCCACACCATGAATAGTCACACGACCACGATGAGGGCCTTCAATCACCACCCCCATATCACGGAAAGCTTGCAGTGTGGCCAAGCTATCTTCACCTTCTAAAAAGCCAGATACTTCGGTTACACCCTTAGCAAGGGAGCCCAACATGATAGAGCGGTGACTGATAGATTTATCACCAGGAACTCGAAATGTCCCACTTAAGGAACCACCTGGCTGTGCAATATAATTAATTTGTTGGGTTTTCATAGGTTCCACATAGGCTCTGCGGGCCAAAATTTTAGAAAAATGATCTCGTGCGACTTTGGCTCGGGTAAATACCCCCATCATAGTCGTACTGTCGGATTCGGCTACCGCTTTTCTCAAATGGGCCAAATCATGGGTAAATAGATCTAAAGCGTCAAGTACTGCAGACTTGTTCGCAGTAAAGATGTCATGCCACATTTTCGGGCTACTGGCCGCTATACGTGTAAAATCGCGAAAGCCACCGGCGGCATAATTAAAGATTTCTTTATTTTCATGATTATGAGCGAGGGTATCCACCAAGGAATACGCTAAAAGATGGGGCAAATGACTGGTAGCCGCTAACACTTCATCATGATGCGCCACTTCCATGACTTCCACTTTTGCTCCCACATCTCCCCAGAGCTTAGTAATCAGTGCTACCGCATCTGCATTGGTCTCGGGCAATGGCGTCAGTATGATTTTATGGCCTTTGAATAAATCGGCATCAGCGGCTTGTATTCCGCTTTTCTCGCTACCCGCAATGGGATGCCCCAGCACAAAATTAGGTAAAGCATGGCCAAATACGTCACGAATATCACTGGCCACACAGCCTTTCACACTGCCCACATCGGTCAATATTGCCGAGGATTTCAAGCTGGGTTTGATCTCTGTAAGTAGATCTTTCATGGCCAAAATGGGCACAGACAGAATGATCAAATCACACCCAGCCACCGCCTCTGACGGTGAATGGGCAAATTCATCAATCACACCGAATTCTTGGGCTTGCTCCATGGAGTCCACATTGCGATCAAACCCCACAATGCGCCAATTAGGGTATTTCAGCCTTAAGCCTTTAACCCAAGAGCCTCCAATTAAGCCCAGCCCAATAATGGCAACTTTTGAAATAGCGTTCGGCATTATGAATCCGCAAGTAAACCTTTTAGTTCAAGCAAGAAACGCTGATTCTCTTGCTGTGTACCAATGGATACACGTAAATGATCTGGCATTTCATAGTTGGCCACTGGGCGCACAATCACACCTTTTGAAAGCAGCCCTTGGTAAATTTCCATGGCACGACCAGGCACTTCAAAACAAATAAAGTTTCCAACCGAAGGAATCCAGCCAACATTCAACTGATCAAAACCGGACTGTAACTGCAACATACCCTGATCATTCAATTCTTTACTTTGACGCACGTAGGCTTCGTCCTTAACACAGGCCGCAGCGGCCGCCAAAGCCAATGAATCCACATTAAAAGGCGGTCGAACACGGTTCATTAAATCCGCCAATTCTTCACTGCTCACACCATAACCCACGCGCAAAGAAGCCAAGCCATAGGCTTTAGAGAAGGTACGAGCCACTACAAGATTTGGATACCCTGATAACAATTCAACGCCATTTGGGTAGTCCGCTTTATCAACGTATTCGAAATAGGCTTCATCTAATAAGACAATGACATGCGGCGGTACTGTATTTAAAAACTCAGTCAATTGAGCCTTTGTGCTCCATGTACCGGTAGGGTTATTAGGGTTAGTAACAAACACTATTTTGGTTTTTTTGGTAATAGCTTGTGCCATCGCCTCTAAATCATGTCCCCAATTTTTAGCAGGTACTTGAATCACATTACCGCCTTGCATGCGCGTCACTAAACCATAAATAGCAAACGCATGCTGAGAAACCACTACATCATCCCCAGCAGCAACAAAACACTTAACAATAAATTCGAGAATGTCGCTAGAGCCATTACCTAAGGTAATTTGCTTAGTACTCACCCCAAGTTTTTCACTTAAGGCTGTCTTAAGCTCAAAACCGTTGCCATCTGGGTATCGAGTTAAATCGGCTAATTCACCCTCAATGGCCGCTAACGCTTTTTTACTTGGACCTAGTGGGTTTTCATTACTGGCTAGCTTAATAATATCAGCTGGGTTCAATCCAAAGTCACGGGCCAACTCATCAATTGGCTTACCTGGCTGATAAGGGCTTAACTGCTGAACACCTGAAACGGCTAATTTAGAAAAATCGATCGTCATTGAATTATCGCGACACGTCGCGCCCATTAAATTTATAAGACTGCTTTTGGATAGGACCCAAGAATTTTAAGATCAGATGCAGCTTTGCCCACTTGCGCCAACACAGCCTGTATTTCTGAGCTTTCACTGTGCCCTTCAAAATCAATAAAGAAATTATAATTCCAAGCGCCACTGCGGGATGGGCGTGTTTCGATACGAGTCAAACTCACGCCAGCCTGATGGAACGGCTCCAATACATGATAAAGCGCGCCAGGCTGATTGCGACTGGAAACCATAATAGAGGTTTTATCATCACCACTGGCTTGAGTGGCTTGAGTTCCAATAATCAAGAAACGGGTAGTGTTATCCGGCATATCTTCGATATTGCTGGCTAACGCATTTAACCCATACAGTTCAGCAGCTGCATCTCCGGCAATGGCTGCAGCATCTGCTTCTTTAGCCGCTCTTTTTGCAGCCTCGGCGTTTGAACTCACAGCGACCCGCTCAATATTTGGCCAATGAGTATCTAACCATTGACGACACTGTGCAAGAGACTGAGGATGACTGTAAACTTTCTTGATGGCATCGTTAGCCACATTACTTAAGAAGTGATGATGTATGCGCAAGGCAACCTCGCCACAAATTTGCAATGAAGACTCAGCAAAACTGTCTAAAGTATGTGTAACCACACCCTCTGTTGAATTCTCAACTGGCACAACGCCGTAGTTAACTGAACCAGCAGCCACTTCGCGAAATACATCTGCAATGGAGACCTGACTTAAACATTGCACACTGTGTCCGAAATGCTTAAGACTTGCCGCTTGAGTAAAGGTACCTTCTGGCCCTAGAAATGCCACTTTCAATGGCTCTTCCAAGGCTAGGCAAATAGACATCACTTCACGAAACAGCCTTGCCATATCTTCATTGGCGATAGGCCCTTCATTGCGCTCCATCACTTTACGCAATACTTGCGCTTCACGTTCTGGACGATAAAACTGAATAGCCTGACCATTAGCGTACTTCTCTTTCACATGAGCAACATTCTGTGCACATCTAGCTCGCTCATTAATCAACTTTTGAATCTGCTGATCCAAGGCATCGATTTGATCGCGTAGCGCGCCTAATTCTTTTTCTTCACTCATGGAACGCCTATCTTTATCCATTCTCGCTTGCGAATGCCTGCATGAAGGCTATCAATGCATCAACAGCATCTTCTGTAACTGCATTATAAATACTGGCACGCATGCCACCCACACTGCGATGACCTTTCAAATTCAACAAACCTTTTTCATCTGCTTGCGACAAAAATGCAGCATCTAAACTGTCATCTTGCAACGTAAAAGGCACATTCATACGAGAGCGATTTTCAATTGCCACTGGATTCGCATAAAAACCACTGGCATCAATGTAGTCATATAATTTTTGCGCTTTGCGACGGTTGATTTCAGCCATGGCATCGACACCGCCTTGCTGCTTCAACCAATCAAACACCAGGCCTGCTAAATACCAAGAATAAGTAGCTGGAGTGTTATACATAGAGTCATTGTCCGCAGCCACTTTGTAATCCATGGCGGTAGGCGTACCAGCAATGGTTTGACCCAATAAGTCTTCACGTACGATGACAATACACAAACCCGCTGGACCAATATTTTTCTGCGCACCAGCATAGATCAAACCAAATTTTGATACATCCAAGCTTTCACTCAAAATACTGGAAGAAAAATCCGCTACCAATGGCACATCACCAGTGTCAGGAATGTAATCAAATTCCACACCACCAATGGTTTCATTTGGCGTGTAATGCACGTATGCCGCATCCGGATTCAATTTTAAATCCGCTTGCTTTGGCGCATAACTAAAGTTTTTATCTTCAGAAGAGGCCACCACATTTACATCACAATAATGAGCCGCTTCTTTAATGGCTTTTTGTGACCACTGCCCTGTATTAATATAATCCGCAGATTTCTTACCGCGTAATAAATTCATAGGAATCATGGCAAATTGAGCAGTCGCCCCACCTTGCATAAACAAGACTTTGTAATTATCAGGAATCGATAATAAATCACGCAAATCTTGCTCTGCTTTTTGCGCGATAGAAACATACTCATCGCTACGATGAGACATCTCCATCACGGATAAGCCTTTGCCTTGCCAATCCAGCATCTCAGAAGATGCCTTTTCTAATACAGCTGTAGGTAATGCAGCAGGTCCTGCACAAAAATTATAAACTCGAGCCATACATCTAAATAGGCTTACGCCATACCTTTTAAAAAATAAAACTTAAGCCCAACGACGAGCTCGTATTTTGGATTTGATTTTTTCTTTATGACGGTGAAATGCAGCCATTAATAATGCCAACATCAAACCAGCAAACACACCAGCCACAACAGACAAAGCTATGACCAATAATTTTTTCGGTTTAATCGGACTAATAGGAATAATGGCTTTCTCATCCACCACAGCAAGATTCACCTTACTATAATCAATCTCAAGGGCTTGCAATTGCTCAATCTTAAATAAGAGATCTGGAAGCTTATCGATAAAATGATCTTCACCATAAGGCAATGCCTTAGCTAAGTCTTCACGATTTTTGATAGCCTTATCTTCAGCTTTTAACGCTTTAGTGCCAAACATATAAAGCGGCGGTTCATAAGTTCCCACTATTTCACTTTTACTGAAAACAGGATCCACTTGACCAACTGCTTTCGCAATCTCATAAGCCTCATTCACCATCAAAGCTCGACGAGTTTGTTCACCTTTGTACTTTTCACGCAGCTGACTAGCATCAAATTCTAACTTACCAACTTGAGCCGCCACCTTACTTTCAAGCGTATCTTTTACATCCCCCAATTTGGAGTTCAATGCAAAATCCACATAAGCATTTAACAGCTCAGCCACTTTTTTCGGATCAGACAACTCAAAGCTAATCTGAACATAGGTTTCCACGTCTTTCTTTTCACTAGAGACTTTCGAGGAAAACAAGCGATCAAAACGGGAAAAATTCTGAGCCTGAGAAAGCTGTGAATCATATACGCCTTCGATAGCTTGAATTTCATCCAAGTAAGCTTCGAAAAATGTGCGTCGATACTCTTTCGACAATAAAGCAGAACGGGCATCAGCAAAGGCTTCATCTACTGTTTTGGAATAAATCCCTACCAATTGCGGAGCATTTAGTTCCACCACGCTATTATCAGACGCAGGTTTCACCACCACTTGTGTTTGATAAATAGGCGTTGCCACAAACAAATACGCACCAGCCAATACCACACAAGCAATAAAACCTAAAAAAGCCCAGATTTTTTCCTCTACTATGTCATCCCATAGGTCGAACAAATCAATCTCATCATCGCGGATTGCACTTTCCTGGGCGGATTCCGTTAACGCTTTTTGTTCTGCCGTCATATCCTTATGCTTCCTCACCTTGATCGTTTTCAGTACCAGCTTCATCTTCTGGCAATACAGAGTCTAGTTCATCATCTGCATCTAAGATGGGAGCCACACCAACTAGGCGCTCACCGTCCTGTACTTTAATTAAGGTCACACCTTGTGTATTACGACCCAATACAGACACTTCACTCACGCGCGTGCGAACAAGAGTACCTTGGTCACTGATCAACATGATTTCATGGCCATCTTGAACTTGAACCGCACCAACTAATTTACCGTTACGATCATTCACCACCATACCGATCACACCTTGAGTACCACGACCCTTGGTTGGGAATTCCGTAATATCGGTGCGCTTACCGTACCCTTTTTCACTGGCGGTTAATAAGGTTCCGCCTTCTTCAGGGATGATCAGGGATACGACTTTTTGATCGTCTGCTAACTTAATACCACGTACGCCACGGGCAGTACGGCCCATCTTACGCACATTTTCTTCAGCAAAACGTACCGCTTTACCGCCATCACTCATTAATAGGATGTCTTTAGTGCCATCAGTAATGGCCGCACCCATTAAGGTATCCCCTTCGTCCAATTCAAGGGCAATCAAACCACTGGAACGTTGACGGGAGAAGGCCGTTAGATCCGTTTTCTTAACGGTACCTTTTTCTGTGGCCATGAAAATGTAATGACCTTCGGTGTACTCACGGATCGGCAAAATCGTTGTAATACGCTCATCAGCATCTAATGGCAGCAAGTTCACCACTGGTCGACCACGACTTTGACGTGATGCCACAGGAATATCGTAAACTTTCAACCAATAAACCTTACCGCGATTACTGAAACACAAGATGGTGTCATGAGTACTAGCGATCAATAAGTGTTCAATAAAGTCTTCATCTTTAATAGCAGAAGCCGATTTACCACGGCCACCACGACGTTGCGCTTGGTAATCCGTAATCGGTTGAATTTTCGCGTAACCACCGTGAGACAAGGTTACTACCATGTCTTCTTCGGCAATCAAGTCTTCTAGGGTTAGATCGCGACGAGTCGCTACAATTTCAGTACGACGCTCATCGCCATAATTTTCACGAATGCTTTCAAGCTCTTCACGAATCACCGCCATTAAGCGCTCACTGCTAGCAAGAATTTCTAGGTATTCTGCAATTTCTTCAACTTTTAATTTGTACTCGTCGATCAGTTTTTCATGTTCCAAACCGGTCAACTTCTGTAAGCGCATATCAAGAATAGCTTGAGCCTGAACAGGCGACATGAAGTACTGGCCATCATGGAAACCATATTGCGCTTCCAGATGATCTGGGCGACAGGCATCAGAACCGGCACGTTCTAACATTTCCAAAACATCACCTGGCTGCCATGGCGTGCTGATTAACTTCTCTTTGGCTTCTGCCGCGCCCGGAGAGGACTTAATAGCAGCAATTACTGGGTCAATATTAGCCAGTGCAACGGCCAAACCTTCAAGAATATGGCCACGCTCACGGGCTTTGCGTAATTCGTAAATAGTACGACGAGTCACCACTTCACGGCGATGACGCACAAACGCTTCCAGCATATCTTTAAGGTTAAGAATCTTAGGCTGACCATCCACCAGCGCAACGGTATTAATACCAAACACAGTTTGCAGCTGGGTTTGCGCAAATAGATTATTAAGTACTACTTCTGGCACTTCATTGCGGCGCAATTCCACTACGATGCGCATACCGTCTTTATCGGATTCGTCGCGTAACTCAGTAATGCCTTCAAGTTTTTTGTCTTTCACTAATTCGGCAATTTTTTCGATCAAGCGCGCTTTATTCACCTGATATGGAATTTCGGTAAAGATGATGGACTCTTTGCCGTTTTTGTCATCCATTTCAAAGTGATGACGGGCACGCATTTGCACACGACCGCGACCTGTGCGGTAGGCCTCAACAATACCATCACGACCATTGATTAAAGCCGCTGTTGGGAAGTCAGGACCGGAAATGTATTGCATTAAATCATCAATGCTTAAATCTGGGTTTTCAATCAGAGCCAAACAACCGTTTAGCACTTCTGTCAGGTTATGCGGGGGAATATTGGTGGCCATACCTACGGCAATACCGCTGGAGCCGTTTACCAATAACGCAGGAATTCGAGTAGGCAGTACTTCTGGAATTTGTTCAGTACCGTCATAGTTATCAACAAAATCGACGGTTTCTTTATCGATGTCGGCCAACATTTCATGGGCCATTTTGTCCATACGCACTTCGGTATAACGCATAGCGGCCGCGCTATCACCATCGATGGAACCGAAGTTACCTTGACCATCTACCAACATATAACGCATGGCAAATGGTTGCGCCATACGCACGATGGTGTCGTATACCGCGCTGTCACCGTGAGGGTGATATTTACCGATTACGTCACCCACAACACGGGCGGATTTTTTATAAGCTTTATTCCAGTCGTTACCTAGAACATTCATGGCGTGTAATACGCGACGGTGTACAGGTTTTAGACCATCGCGAACATCAGGCAAGGCTCGACCTACGATTACGCTCATGGCGTAATCCATGTAGGACTGTTTCAGCTCGTCTTCAATGTTTACGGGCAGGATTTCTTTGCTTAAATCACCCATGCAGGCATCCTTTATTCTTCCACCAATGTATTTGGCGTTATTGTTATAAACAAGAGCCGCTCAAAAATGAGTCGTATTACTCCCGATTCGGTGCTCTTGTTGGCCCCAATAAAGTCAAGAACTTTACCATAAATCAATGCATTACCACTAATCAAAAGGGCCAAATTCCAAGCTTTTCAGTTATACTGGCAACTCTTTGCGCAAATACGTTCATTTTTTAATCAAAGGGATCTCCTGTGCCAACATCTCAGACCACATTGATCACACCAAAATGGATACTCACCCTTGAGAACGAACACATTTTAACCAACCACAGTTTGGTTATTGAGCAAGACATCATCCGTGACATTCTTCCCACCGAGGATGCGCGAAAACAATATGATGGCGCAGAAGAAATCATCTTAGAAAACCAGTTACTCATGCCCGGTTTCATTAACACTCACGGCCACGCCGCCATGAACCTATTCAAAGGACTGGCTGATGATTTACCACTGATGACTTGGCTTGAAGAGCACATCTGGCCAGCCGAAGGACAATGGGTAAGCGAGCAATTTGTTGCAGAAGGCACCAAGTTGGCCATCGCTGAAATGCTACAAAGCGGTACCACGTGCTTTTCTGATATGTACTTCTTTCCCGAGGCGGCCGCTGAAACCGCTGCCGAAATCGGCATGCGCGGCACGTTTTATACGCCTATTTTAGATTTCCCAACCCCGTATGGTTCTGGCGCTGACGATTACATCGAAAAAGGCATTCAAACCCATGACCGTTTTAAACATCACCCCCTGATTGATATCGGCTTTGGCCCTCACGCACCCTACACCGTCAGTGATGAGCCTTTAATAAAAGTTCGCTCAATGGCGGATCAGCTGGGCATGCCTATCCAGATTCACTTGCACGAAACCGAATTCGAAGTGCAAGACGCCTTAGAAAAAACACAACAGCGCCCCAGTGAGCGTTTACAGAAATTAGGTTTTTTTGCCCCGGATGTGCAAGCGGTTCACGTAACCCAAGCCAATGACACGGACATGACAATTTTTAAAGAACACGGGGTTCACGTTATTCACTGCCCCGAGTCCAACTTAAAACTGGCCAGTGGATTTTGCCCAGTACATAAATTACAAAAAGCTGGCATAAACGTGGCGCTAGGCACAGACGGAGCCGCCAGCAACAACAACTTAGACATGTTAGGTGAGATGCATGCGGCAGCACTGCTGGCAAAAGGTGTGAGCAATGATGCCAGTGCACTGCCTGCCCTTGAAGCCATCAAGATGGCCACCATTAACGGTGCCAAAGC
>JBFEWA010000160.1:0-7029 GCA_041546605.1 Bermanella sp. | reverse complement strand
TTTTTCTGATAAATCTAATTCTTCTTCATCATAAATACTTACACCGATCTTCACACCCAATTCTCTAATCTTTAGCAACTCATCCACAACTTTATCATAATCCTTTTCCAATAAATCAGATGAATTATGTAATATTAAACCGTATAAATTTGACGAAAAATACTGACAGGTAGTTTCAATCCCTTGCAATATATCTTCAATACTCCTTGAATTTATTGGCAGTACCTTTGAAACCACATTTGATTTTATACCCGCTTCTGAAATTACTTTTTCAGCTATCCCATACGACGGGGCCGTATCTAACATTAATGACTTCTTATTCTGTAATACGTTAAAAATTGCATGCATTTCTTCGGCATGAACTCGATGGCCATTATTTATGCCATAGTCCAAACCAAACTGAACTGTACCTATAGATAATTTATCGAGAAATGAAAGCTCATCCTTCATAATTGGGTTTTTCTGCATACGCATCAACCATAGATTTTCTAATAGTTTGAGTAACTATCCTTTCATCTTTGTCTGTAACAATGCTTTCATGGCTATGACTGGTAATAACTTGACTTATTAATTGATAGGCCGGATTCCATAAAAATAGTCGACTATTATCCATTTTATAACTAAACATGCCTTCTATATGTGAGTATTTATTTCGATAGGGTATTTCAGAATAAAAATCTAAAATGATAATCATACCTTTATCTTTTAATACCCTATCCACTTCACATGCAATTTTGAACAAATCATCTCTATCACAAAGGTATAAACAAAAACCAATGACGATCAGATCCATCGAAGAATCATCATAGGCTAATAATTCAGCTGTACCGGTATTGAGATCTAGATTCTTATACTTTTCATTTCCTCTATCAATTGCTTTTTTGGATGGATCAATACCATAACAATTCGACCCGTATTTTCGATGAATCGCATTTAAACGCCACCCATCAGAACAGCCAATTTCTAAACAATTATTTATTGGCACATTAAGGCGGGTCAGTTCAATTAGAATAGGATCATGGTCGCAGCGATTGTCATAATCTAGGTGTGAGTTTCGATCAAACCATTGATCCCCCTCTGAAGAAGAAAAAATGTGCTTTTGTTTATTTTCCATATAGATTCAAAGCCTCGCATACAAGATTAATTTCTTGAGCAGTTAAGTCTGGATATATAGGAATGGAAAGAACTGATTGATAAAAGGCTTGAGCGTTAGGGTAATCCTCTATTTTAAATCCTAATTTACTATAGTAGGAATGCTGAACCACAGGAATATAATGAACTTGAGGTCGAATACCTTTTTCCAACAAATAATAAAATAACTCTTTCTGATTATCTGATTTAATTTGTATCAAGTGATAACTACTTTTTCCATATTGATCTTGATTAACAAATGATAATTTAGGATTAGAAATTGATTTTAAATAATACTCAGAAATATCTCGACGTTTACTCACAAACGTATTCAACTTTTTTAGTTGAGAATAACCCAGAGAAGCTTGAATATCACTCATACGGTAATTATACCCAAGACAAACCTGATCATATTCCCACGGAAAATCAGAATTTTCTTTAGTGATTCCATGGGAAGCGTGCAATCTAACACTTTTGTTTAATTCATCTTTATTAGTTAATAATGCTCCACCTTCCGCTGTGGTAATAACCTTAACCGGGTGAAAACTAAATACCGTAATTTCAGAATAACAACAGCAACCAACTTTTTTTCCATTTGTATAGCTAGCACCAATGGCATGAGAGGCGTCTTCAATAATTTTAAACTCATATTGCTTAGAAAGGTGATATAACCGTTCCATATCCAATGGATTACCTGAAAAGTGGACAGCGACTACTACATTTGGTCGAAGACTAGATTCTGAAGATTGTATCTTTTCTTCAAATGCATTTAGACACATATTCCCTGTGCCTAAATCAATATCAACAAAATCCACTTTGGCATTTAAATATTTTGCACAATTAGCACTCGCGACAAATGTATTGGCTGTAGTCCATACATTGGAATTTTTTCCAACCTCCAAAGCAATGCAAGCTAAATGCAACGCCGCGGTTCCGTTTGACACTGCCACCGCATATTGTGAACCACAATAATCCAACAAACCCTCTTCAAATGCATTCACACTAGGACCCTGAGTTAGCCAGTCACTTTTTAATGTATTTATAACCGCGTTTATATCTTCTTCATCTATGCTCTGACGACCATAATTGATCATACTCCAGCCTCATCTAATAGTGATCTAGTTTCTTCAATATTCAAAAACCAATCATTAGTACCTGAGTCATAGGAAAATCCTTGCTCTACTGCTTTCCCTTTTTCCGAAAGGTTATTCATTTCAAAATTTATACTACCATCATAAAAATTAATTGAAGGGGCAATGACAAAGTGATCACAAAACTCTAATGTTCGATAACTATCATCCCGAGGGCACATTTTTTCATGCAGTTTTTCACCCGGTCGAATACCTATTTCATGCATTTTTATGCCAGGCGCTATAGCTTGTGCTAGGTCAGTCATTTTTACCGACGGTATTTTAGGAACAAATATCTCACCGCCTTTCATACGTGCAAAATTTTTGATTACAAAATCCACACCTTGCTGCAAGGTAATCCAGAATCGAGTCATTCTAAAATCAGTAATAGGTAGGCTATCTGCGCCTTCTTCAATCAGCTTGTTGAAGAATGGAACCACCGATCCTCGACTTCCCACAACATTGCCATATCGAACCACTGCAAACCTCGGGACTTCTCCGCCAACCATATTATTTGCTGCCACGAATAACTTATCGCTACATAATTTTGTTGCGCCATAGAGGTTTACGGGGTTCGCTGCTTTATCGGTTGATAAAGCAATTACCTTTTTCACGCCGTTATCAATGGCCGCTCGAATAACGTTTTCAGCACCATCAATATTGGTTTTTATGCATTCGGTAGGATTGTATTCTGCAGCAGGAACTTGCTTCATGGCGGCAGCATGTATGATGTAATCAACACCATTGCATGCTTGAATAAGACGCTCTTTATCTCTTACATCACCAATAAAGTAGCGCATACATTCTTGATTATAGGTTTGCTGCATTTCGAACTGCTTAAGTTCGTCACGAGAAAATATAATAATTTTCTTAGGTTTATAGCGATTTAATAAGGTTTCTGTGTACTTTTTACCAAAGGACCCAGTACCACCTGTGATTAAAATGGTTTGACCATCAAACATGTGATGACCTCTTTGTTGTCAAATTTTTATCGTTTTTATAATCTAGCAACAACTGAACCAACTAATTGATTCATACTGGTTATAAGGTATTAAATAAAGATAGCCTATTAATCTGAGTGAAGCTTTGTTGAGCCGCTTCTAATAAGAAACTTTGTAGTGATAATCGGCTGACAGCCTCGGCAAAGTCAATATCCTGCAAGCTACTAAGCACTTCTTGGCTTACTAAGTCCACGTCTTGATGCAGGTTATCTATATTGTCTACCGTGTTTAGGCGCCCACCAATTTCACTGCGCACTTCAGACACACTGCTTTGAGCAAAATCCAAATTTTGTAATGTAACATTTAGCAGTTCGTCCAACGTAGCACTGTCTTCAGGGTTATCATCTAACGTGCGCAAGCCCTCGACCAACCCCGCCACAGTATCCGTAACCGACTGTTTTTCTGAGCTAATTAGAAAAAAACTGTCACCTGGCTCTGGATCACCTGCGATTTTGAAATTCGCTCCGCGCACGACTATTTCATTTCCTGGTACGTACTCCACGCCACTAAAACCATCAATAGGACGATTATCGGATTTGGATAGAACACTAAAATTCGGCCCAGGTGGGCTCACAAAACCATCTGGGTTAAAGATGATTTTCATATCTTCTGGATAAAACTCATCATATAACTCTTGATCAGAAATAAAGCCGTTACTGATGAAGCCAGAGCCTATGTTGCGATTGTTGTCACGGGTATAAAAGGTACTCTCTGCGCTTTGAATATCTACGAAGATTTTTTTACCCGTATCATTGGTTTGCACCTTGGTGCTATTACTAATCTCTAGACTGCGCTCGCCGTCATCCCCTTGATAAATGACACCACCACCCGGGCGACGCTCAAACGGTAAGGTTTCCCCTTTGAAGCCAGCAAAGATATAGGTGTTACTGGCGTCTTTGGTGTTCATCAAGTCTTCTAGCGCATCTAGACGCTGGCTGATTTCTGCTGCAACGTATATGCGGTCTTCTTTGGTCATGGAGCCATTACCTGCATTCACGGTTAATTCCCGTATGCGCGCTATGTTTTCCGTCACCCCATCTAAAATGGCTTCTTCTAAATTTAAGCGGTTTTTGGCCGCATCCACGTTTTGTTGGTACTGTTCACGCAGACTGATGTCTTGTTGCAATTGCAAGATACGTGTAGATGCGATAGGGTCATCCGCCGGTGTTAACACGCGACGCCCTGTTGAAATTTGTTGCTGAGTTTTCAGCGTTCCTTCTTGGTTATCCAAAATAGAACGCAAACCGCTATTAAACTGCTGCATAGTCGAAATACGCATAAGTGCCTCGCCCTATTACTCTTTAATCATCTATTAGAAAATACCAATCAAGGTATTAAATATATCTCTCGCCACGGAAATAACTTGAGCCGAAGCGTTGTATCCCAATTCATATTGGATCAATTTAGCGGCTTCTTCGTCCAAGTTGACCCCGCTCACCGCGTTCACACTGTCTTGGGTGTTTTGTAGCAACACCTTAGAGCTGTCCTGATTAATCTGGGCCCGTGCAGTGATAGAGCCTACCTCTTCCACCATACGCCCATAGGCTTCGCTGAAGGTCATATCCCCTTCGACAATTTCTTTATTTTGAATACCGCCCAATAAAGCCCCGTTACGATTATCTGTAACGGCATCTTCATTAAAATCTACATAAAATTGATCCCCAACTTTGGGCACCCCCTCCATGGTGAGGTCATAGCCTAGATAAACCGGCTTGTGCTCTGGATTCTCTTCGAACAAATTGCTGAACGGTGGCTGAGATTCCATGGTAATGCCTGCATCCAGCACCACTTTTACCTGTCCGCCCATGGTGAGTTTGGCACTGCCATTGGTGCCATAAGGGCTAATATCTAAGCGCGTTTGAAACGAGATATTGCCTTTTTCATCAATATCCACGTCCACATTGCCATTATAGAAATAAGGGGTACTGGTTATGGCGTCTTCGATACCTTGAAGCAAATCCGCCCCGGTGGCGTAGGTGCCCGTTAATTCGATATTAAAAGTGCCTTGGCCGGGAACACTGAACTCATAAGTGAATGGCCCACCTTGGCTAAAATCATAACCATCGTATTTTGATAGCGCCTCGGATGTGGCATTGCCCGTTGCTCGCATATAGGTATCGGTGCCGTTAGACACGGCCATGCTATCGCCGTGATCCCCTTGAAACTCGATGGACAAGTCTTCACCGTTTAAAGCCGTAATGGTGACAGTACTGCCATCACTCACCGCCACAATGCCCATATCTCGAAAATCAAAATTGGCGTTAATGCGATCCGCTATAAAATTGGCACTAATGGGATTGGGCACATCACGCGGGTAACCCTCTGCGTATTTCACCTGGTTATCCGGTAAGGTATCGGTGATCTCAACGCCATTTAAGAACAACTCCTGCTGCATAAAGCCACCAGGGTCATCCACAAAGTTGGTTAGCTGAATGGTCGTACGTGCCGATGCCGTCACCCCTCGCTGGTCACTTAAAATTTGCGCAATTTCATTGGCTGGGGTTTGCGCAGGAATCGTTAATACGCCACGACTTTTCATGCCTCCGGTAATCGGATCAGGATCACTCAAGGTAATACGCGCAGGAAAAAAGCCATTGCCCGGTGTTTGAAATGCTGCAGTATAATCTTGATAAAACGCATTAGCCGGAATGTAGCCACCCAAACTGGTCACTGCAGTTTTGCTTTCATCTTTTGGCAATAAATTATTCACCACACCAGGCGTGTAAATTTGATTCATGATGGGTGGAAATAATGGCACTGGATTATTTGGGTCGGAGTTATCCAACACATCATAGGTGGTATCACTGGTAAACTTCACCAGTAGTGGCGGCGACAATGCACCAGGGACAGAAAATGCTTCTGTGGTGGCATCGTACACGACCCCTGGGCTAATAATGGCTTCACCAATATTACCCACGTCGTAATCTGTCATAACGGCCGTGGCCAACGCGATTTCCTGCGGTAACTCGATATCTAATTCAATATCTTTTGCACCGGTTCGCGTAGGCATCAGATAAAAGGAATCCCCTTCTTTAAATGAGCCGTCTTCAAATGTGAGATCAAACCCATCCATGTTGAAGCTCTCAGGAAAGGCCGTACTCAATGCCGTGTGCAACATGATTTCACCGTCACTGACACGTGTGACTTTGAAGGTATAATCATTAGGGCCAGTGAATTCCACCTTATACTCACTGTCCGTCAGGGCATTGGTATCTGTGATATACACACCCATAACGCGATCATCCGGTAATGCATTTTCTGAATTACCAATCACGCGAGCACGAGCGATTTTAGGATCGTTCACATCCGTAAAATACAAGCCGCCAGCTTGTCCATTAATGTCAATCCCCAGTGCATGTTGCTCATTAAGGTTATACTGCAGCGCAATGGCAGTTCGCCCTAGTTGATTAGTCACTGGGTCCAGTACTTGTTTGCGAAATTCAATAATACCGCCCACCTGACCACCGGTAAGCTCATTAGTGATATCTTGAGTGATACCATCACGCTCAAAAATAATTGCATCACGAGTTGGATCTAAACGGCCAGTGGAAGTAGTCAATGTATTAAAATCTTTACCCAATACCAAAGGCTGACCATTACCGATAAAAATATTCACAGCGTCATCGTCTTGGGTCACCACGGTGACGCTCACCAACTCGGCTAACTCTTTAATGGCCAAATCCCGTTTATCTAAAAGGTCATTTGGGTAATTGCCATTGGCGGTGGCCGTTGCAAATTGAATTTGTTTATTTAATTCCGCAATGGAC
>JBFEWA010000164.1:0-6961 GCA_041546605.1 Bermanella sp. | reverse complement strand
TGCTGAAATTGTATTTATTGGCGAAAAACTAAGACAAGGCAGTGACACTCAGAATAGCGCGTTCTTGATTTTAAGATTTAATGATAATGAGAAACGATTCAACAATATCAACGACGAGATTCGAATACTTTACTCGAAAGAAACTCACCTCCCTATCTTTTATAATCCAAATGATGCAAGTAAATATGTTTACGATAACACTAAATTCCAAGTAGAAAAAAACTATGAATCAACCTAAATTCCCTTATTTATTACTCTTTATATTCATTTTAATTTCATCAATAATGACATATAACATAGCAATTGAATTTTTCAGACATGGCGTCAGCTTGAAGTTATTAAGTTTGAGCTTTCTTGTTCTATTACCTTGCCTAATACCAGGGTTCATATTTTTAGCTTTTTATACACTTTACAAGCGTAACAAACGCCTGTTTGGAGTCTGCACGATACCTAGCCAAGGGACTGTCATTGAAGCTGCACTATCTTCCCATAACCTAGGAAGCACAAACCCTACTTTTTAACTGTTAAGTTTGGCGGTATAGAGAAGACTTTCCCAAATTTAGGGGACGAAATTCGGTTTAAATATAAAACGGGCGACAGCATTGATATTCTATATAACCCAAACAATGCCAAAGAATTTATTTTTGTGTAGTACAGGTTGCACCGCCCTAGATGCAACCTTCTTTTTGATTATCTTAATAAGTAGATAATTAGTTAAGCCACTCCCACCTCAAACTCTCCTCCCGCCAACTTAACCGATAACTGGTTAATCTCATTCCCATCCACTAAGGCTTGCAAGCAGGCATTTGAAACCGCTGGTAATATGGATTTATTAATCACGTTTTCGGCATTTCGGGCACCGGTATCTGGGTCGGTGCATTTGTCTAATAAAAATTGCATGGTATCGGATGAGAATGTAACGCTTGCTTTGTATTTATCATTAAGGCGAGTCTTAATTTTATTAAGGTTAATCTCGATGATTTTTTGTAATACATCTTGGGTCAGCGGGAAATACGGCACGATGGTTGAGCGACCCAAAAAGGCTGGCCTGAAGTCTTCTAGCAATTCAGGTTTTATATCTTCTAGTAGTTGTTCTTCGTTAACATCGTCTTTACCAAAGTATTGTGAAATGGCATTGGTGGCGGCGTTGGTGGTCATAATGATTAGGGTGTTTTTAAAGTCGATGTCTTGCCCTTCGCCGTCTTTAATGGTGCCCTTATCAAATAGATTGTAAAACACATCTTGAATACCTGGATGGGCTTTTTCCATTTCATCTAATAATACAACACTGTACGGATTTTTACGCACCGCTTCGGTTAATACACCACCCTGCCCATAGCCCACATAACCGGCTGAGGCACCTAACAACATGGATACTTTATGTTCTTCTTTAAATTCTGACATATTAATGGTGATGAGGTTTTGCTCACCACCATATAAGTAATCGGCCAGTGCTAATGCGGTTTCTGTTTTACCGGTACCGGACGTACCTACCATCATGAACACACCGACGGGCTTACGAGGGTCGGTTAGGCCTGAACGTGAAATACGAACGGCTTGAGCTATTTTTTGTATGGCATGGTCTTGCCCCACTACTCGTTTTTTGAGTTTGTCTTCAAGGGTTAATAGGTTTTCGATTTCATCGGATACCATGTTACCGACTGGGATACCCGTCCAGCTTTCTACAATGGCAGCAACGGCTTCTGCGTTGACATCTAAATGCACCATAGGTGTTTGCCCTTGAAGAGTATTTAATTCTTCATATAACGGGATGATCGCTGCAGTGCTGTCGCCGTTTGATCTAGCGGCTTTAATTTGTGTTACCAGATCCACTTCTTGCTGCCATTTGGCTTCTAGCTCGCCAAGACGCTTTTGTGCTTCATTTTTTTTGTTTTCATACTCGGCAATTTTTTCTTCTACACCACCAACAGCGCCCTGCTCTTTATTGAGTAACTCTAAGTTAGTGATTGCTTGCTCTATGATGCGCTGCTGTATTTCAACGGCCTCTGGTGTGGCCCCTTGGCTTAACGCTACACGTGCACAAGCGGTATCTAATAAACTGACGGATTTATCGGGTAATTGTCTTGAGGGAATATAGCGGGCTGATAATTTCACACTTGCTTCGATGGCTTCATCCAGAATACTAACACCGTGATGGCTTTCTAATGCATGGGCCATGCTGCGCATCATATCAATTGCGATTGATTCATCAGGCTCATTCACTTTAACCACTTGAAAACGTCGTGTGAGTGCTGGGTCTTTTTCGAAATACTTTTTATATTCAGCCCATGTGGTGGCGGCAATGGTTCTGAATTCACCACGGGCTAACGCAGGTTTAAGCAAGTTGGCTGCGTCGCCTTTACCTTCGCTGCCTCCTGCGCCAATTAGCGTATGGGCCTCATCAATGAAAACAATGATGGGGTCTGGCGAGCTCTTCACTTCTTCTATTACAGCTTTTAGGCGTTTTTCAAACTCCCCTTTGACGCTAGCCCCCGCTTGAAGTGCACCCATATCCAATGACAGCAAACGCACCCCTTTTAATGGATCTGGTACATCATTAGCAATTATGCGATTTGGTAGCCCTTCTACCACAGCGGTTTTACCCACACCGGGCTCACCTGTAAGTATTGGGTTGTTTTGACGGCGTCGTAGCAATATATCGATAAGCTGCCTAACCTCCGCATCGCGACCGATAACCGGGTCAATCTCATTTTTTGCTGCTTTCGCGGTAAGGTCTTGAGTATATCGATCCAAATGTGCGGCAGGTATGGGCTGCCCTTGGGAAGCTAAGCTTTCACTTTGTATTGCAACACTTTCACTGGTTGAGCCTATAACTTTACGCGCTGCTGATTCAACCTCATTGATGGTTAGGTTATACACTTCTGGGCATGAACGCCCCATTTGATGCAGCAGGCCTGGGTGCTTCAATATAGCCATTAACAAATGACCAGACGTGATATCGGAACGGTCAAATTCCACGGAGGAAATTAACCAGGCATCATTTAGTGCTTCTAATACATTTTTTGAGAAGGCTGGAGAACGAGTGTTACCTGACTGAAATTCCTGTATAGCTGCGACCAATTGATTATCCAGCTTATCAAAGTCAACATCGCGACACTTTTTAATCAAAACTAATAAATCGGTATGAGAATGCTTTAATATTGAACACAGCCAATGTTCAATTTCTATATTAAATTGCCCCTTAGATACAGCATCTTGAGCCGCTTCCTCTAAAGACAACTTCATTAATGGCGTTAACTTTTCAATGAGTTTTTCCATTCCAATGTTAACCACGTCTTACTCCTTGTAATTTAGTTTGAAAAGCTAATTTTCAGTCTATATACTGCGTCAAATTTTTTTTGATTCGCTAATCAAATCGTTCCAATGGAAATTTAGAGCGCATTGATAGCAAATCCGTCGACTAACAGCAAGGATTACTGAAAAGTCGTTTGTAAGCATTTTGGCTTACATAAATTAGGCAGGATGCTCTAACTATTATCATCTCCCTCTTTTCTACCTACTGTTGGTTCCACTACAGGATTGTAATGTGACTAACTGGATACACCTTAAAAATCGATTGGCCTGCTATTTAATCGTTTCTATAACGATTAGCCAGCATACATTGGCCTCCGATATTAACCATTTTTTTGAAAGTAGTGACTCAACCAAATACTCGAACATTGATAATAAAAGCAATAATAGACAAGATGATGACCCAATCGTCTACATCAAAAGCTTTGATCTTTCTCGTTTAACGGTACAACGCCCTCACGAAATATCAGAAAGCGTAATTCAAGCTCTAATTGCTAACGATCTAAGCGAAAACAATCATAAGTACACAATTGATCGCTTACATAATCTTTCTGAACAACTCACAAAGTATTATCGATCGAAGGGCTATATTCTTTCAAAAGTATTCTTCCCAGAGCAAGATGTGAAGAATCAAACACTATATCTTGACGTTGTTTACGGTAAATTAGAGAAAGTTTCTACCCACAAAGAAGATCATTACTCTGAATCAAGATTGACCAAGCCCTTTCAATCCTTAATTGGAGAGGCTACACACATATCCTCACTTGAATCTTCTTTATTAGAGTTGAATCAATACCCAGGCGTATCAGTTAAATCACGCTTTCGCCCTGGAGATGAGCTAGGAAACACTCAAATTGATATCTTTGTAACCGAGGAAAAAATAAGCGATTATAATCTAAGCATTGATAACTATGGCAGTAAATATACAGGTTCAACTAGAGGCATGCTTACAGCAGATCTCTATAACATAGCCGACATGGCAGATAGACTTAGCTTGAATATTCTTGCCACTGTCAATCCTGCGAATAGCCTATTCTTAGGAACAAACTATTCTTTTAGATGGTCTCCATACTTTAACTCACCCTCATTAAACGCATTATTTCGACACGGCATCATCACTCAGATCGGTTATCAAGAGTCACAATATACAGTAGGCGGAGAATTTGAGCTGGCCAATATTGAAGGCAAGGCAAATTCAACTTTTTTAGGTATATCAAAAGACTTTCTATTAAGAAATCAGCTGAAGATAAATGGCGGCCTAACCCTAACCAAAAAGCAAGCGATCAGCTATCAAAATGATCAGCCCCAAATAGAAGAAAAGATCAGCATTATAACCACAACCTCATCCTTGCAATGGACTGATCACCTTGGTAGCCCATCAGCGAGTGCTATTCAACTACAAATACACAAGGGGTTACCTGGCTTCGCTGGAGCCTATAACAACAACGATGAAAAAATTGGTCGAACAGGATCATCAAACAATAAAGCACCAATGGACTTTACGAAATATAATTTACAGCTAATGCGTAACCAGAATGTTGGGCCTTATCAACTTCTAGGTAAAATCAGCATTCAACATACTGACGACCTGTTAATGTCCTCTGAGTTATCCAATCTTGGGGGGGCAACCTCAGTGCGTGGCTATAGCTCATCCGATTTCAGTGGTGACAAATCCTTAATCGCAAGCTTAGAGATTTCAGGAAAATCAAATGCCACTAAGTTTGTATTACCAATCAGCAACCTAAAACTGGCTGCATTTCTGGACTACGGCAAAGGAAAGAGACTTGAACCAAATTTAGATGTCATGGGCGAAGCCGAAATGATGTCCGCCGGGTGTTACGCTCAGTTTCTAAAAGAAGGATCCTTTAGTAGTAAAATTGAACTAGCAATGCCCCTAAAAGAAGTGGGTGAATCCGACAAAAATAAGTTTGAAATATTGTTTAACTTTGATAGAGGCTTTTAATATGAACGCATCTTGTAAACAACTACCTTTCTCTATCAACTTTCTAGCCCTATCTATTGCTATCGCACACAGCCATACAATTCATGCTAGTCCAGTAATACTAGACACAGATCCTTTTAAGGATAATGTAAGCACTGTTGGCTCCAATACAGAAATAGATTTAACCAATACCAATCACGCAACGTTAAATTGGAATAGCTTTGATATAGGGGAGAATGAATCTGTAATTTTCAAACAACAAGGCTCAGACTCTGTTGCTATTAACAATATAATAGGTGGAAGTGCAACAGAAATACTAGGTTCCATCGAAGCAAACGGTCATATATTTCTTGTAAATAAAAATGGCTTTACCTTTAGCAAAAATGCAAGTATCGATACTCAGGGATTTATTGCCACCACATTTAGCACTGTTTTTAGCAGTGAATTTGAGGATAATCAAATCGGTATTAAACTGAATGGTACTGACACTTCTAACGGGAGCATAGTTCTCAATAAATTAGACGTCCTAAATCAAGGTGACAACAACACACAATATGTTGCTTTTTATAGTAACGACATTGATTTGCAAGGCTCTATAACAGACAACTCCCTAGATCAAGATAGCCAAATCACACTTCAAACAGGATCCACTATTAATGAAAGTGTTAGATTAATGGGACTCCCTATTAATTTTAGCGTTAACAATCAATCAATTGCCGACTCTATTATATTTGGGGACAGCGCCTCGATAAACTCCAATGAAGGTGCAGTTATTTTAAGTAGTAGCAATCTATCCAGTTTGCTTTCGGCCAACATTAACTTACCTAATCAAATATCAGCTAAATCATTAAGCATTAATTCAAATAAAGATATAGTCATAGATAATGAAATCAATACGTCTACTTCAAACACGATAGAAAATATTGACATATATTCCAAGAACGATATTGCCGTTGATAATTATATTTATGGCACACAGCTCAACCTTTCTTTAAATGCTAACAACATAACCATTAAAGAAGTGGTTTCATCAACAGATTCATCTTCCTATGTAAGTAGTTTTAGCTATCTAGGAGGAACGAATGGCCTTAACAATATATCGCTTACAACTAACGAAGGCACTGCTGGCATTGCTGGCACTATAACTTTTTCAGACACTATAAAAGCATCTTCTTACCTATCAATAAATGGAAATGCAAACATTAAAATAGAAGATGAATCACAAAACATCATTAGCCTTAGCTCATTAAATTCTATCAACATAGAAGATCTAAGTTTAGATTCGGTCCACATCAGTCAATCTTTGAATGAATTGACTGATCAGTTGCATGTCATAGACGATTTGATTACAAAGGCAAATGATAGTGATAAAATATTGAATTATGAATCAGCAGGGCTTGTGCGATACTCATCGGATTTCCGACCAATATCTCAACGAAACCATATTGAATCAGTAAGCAACCTTGAAAATGAATTTACCCGGGAAATACTCCAAAACTATTTTTTAAAGGAAGATAAAGTAATGGACATTTTCATGGAGTACGAGGGCATCATTCATAACAAAATTAGACCTTATTTAAGTGATGTGGGGATGCACAATCTTAAATGGCTTTATGAGGGACAAACTGATGAAATAGTGCAGGTACTTCTTAAGCCGAAGATTCTTGAAGAACAACTAGGAAATGTGAAATTTCAACAGCTCCTATT
>JBFEWA010000028.1:0-15794 GCA_041546605.1 Bermanella sp. | reverse complement strand
CCAATAAACCTGCCTGTATGGTTTCTTGCCCAGACGCTAATTGCACCTGTAACTGAGCACCATGGGCATTCACCGCATATTGCGTAACCGATGCCGGCGCCAAAATGGTTAAATGCTCGCTGGCCAATAGCCCCTGAGACAACACCTGACCAATGGCCCGATTCGGCAACACGTAACCTAGGGCGTCCACGTGCTCGTCTTGTGCATGTAAGCGCACGCGGCCAAATTGTTTTTGCTGACTCACCTGAATATGTTCGATGGCACAACCATGAACGCCCATGGCGCGCCAGATACCCAGCTCTTCCATGATGCGTTGCGTGCCTAATGACAAGGCGGTGGTGCGATCATCAAAACTGGGCTGTTGAGCGTGTTCAGCGGAGATGCCGTGCTCATCTAGAAGAGCCACGCTGAGGCCTTGCTGCATACATTGGCGCAACAGTAAGGCAAGGCTTGCACCCACCATACCCGCACCCACAATAACCACATCAAATTGTTTAGCCATGCTGACCTGCCATGAGCGTTTCAATGTCTTCAACGGTTTTAGGGGCTTCAAAACTTAAAATATCGCGCCCATCTTGAGTCACCAACACATCGTCTTCGATGCGAATACCGATACCGCGCCATTTGGCATCCACGCTTTCATCATCCGGTGCCACATACAAACCCGGCTCAATGGTGAGCACCATGCCTGGCTCTAGCACTCGCCATTCACCATCTTGTTTATAGGCGCCTACGTCGTGCACATCCATGCCTAACCAGTGACTGGTGCGATGCATGTAAAACGGTTTATACGCTTCTTCTTTAATGAGGGTATCCACATCCCCACTGAGTAAACCTAGATCCACCAAACCTTGGGTCAGCACTTTAAGGGCCGCGTCATGGGGGTGATTAAAATGGTTCCCCGGCTTCACAGCGTCAATAGCCGCAAGTTGGGCATTCAACACCACTTCATACAAGGCTTTTTGTTCGTTGCTGAATTTGCCATTAGCAGGAAAGGTGCGGGTAATATCGCTGGCGTAGTGGTTCAATTCACACCCTGCATCAATGAGAATCAAATCCCCATCTTTGATCACTTGATCATTTTGCGTGTAGTGCAAGATACAGGCGTTCTCACCACTGCCCACAATGCTGGTGTAGGCATCAAAGCGCGAGCCATGCTCGGCACAGTGCTGACGAATGGTGCCTTCCAATTGATACTCAAACATACCCGGTTGCACACGGGCCATGGCTTTTTGGTGAGCATGGGCACTGATGCTGGCCGCCTTGGCCATTAACTCAATTTCCGCCGGCCCTTTAATCAAACGCAACTCATGCAATAACGGCTCAATGGCTTGCATGGCTGTGGGGGCCTGCACACCGGTGCGCGCTTTTAATTTCACTTTTTCAATGGCGGTGATTAAACGCTGATCCCATTCTTTATCGCTGCCCCAAGCGGCATACACCTGATCACAATCACTCATGTATTCAGGCAGTTTTTCATCCAACTCGGTGATGGCGAAGGCCTCATCTAAGCTCAGCTTGGCAATGGCTGCTTCTGGGCCGAGACGATAGCCGGTCCAAATTTCCATTTCTTTCACTTTGGCTTGGCAAAATAAGATGGCGCGGCACTGGCCCTGTTTTTTCTGCAACACCAGGCAGGCGGCATCTTCGGTGAAGCCCGTTAAATAAAAGAAGTCACTGCTCTGGCGAAAAGGATAATCCGCATCACGATTACGCAAATGAATGTGCGCAGAAGGAATCACCGCCACCGAGTTATCGGCCATGGCCAAAAAGAGATCTTCACGATGCTTAACGAAATCCAACATAGTCACCTGCGCTTAGTGTAATTTAGGTTCTTGCTGCTGATTAAAATGATAAAACATGAACAGGGCGGTCACGCGGGCGTGTTCCACCAATTCAGTGAATAAACGCTCACTGTCTTCGTCGATGTCGTCTTCTTCAATGCCATAACTAAAGGCATCATAGTGACGCAGAATCTCAATGACATCGTCATCCAAATCTTGCTCCGCAATGCGACCCGAGGCACCAAATCCATCGAGAAAGCCCTTGGACCATTCCGCGAATGCCTGCATGCGCACCGTAAATTCTTCGTCATCACTGGGTAGCAATAACGTGTAATCCAGATCCTGCCCTTGGATCTGCTTTAACTCATCCTGATAAAAGCCCAAAATCGGCAGCTTGCTCTTATCATTCCACGCCTCAGGCAAAGCTAAATACTCAGCACTCTCGGCTAACCATTGTTCTTTGCTTAATCTGGCCCCTGTGGCCAGATAGCCCGTCAGCCAGCCTTGCATGGCCGCAGGGGACGCTAATGCCCCTTGGCTTAAGGCGATATTGGCGTATAAATCGAAGCGGGAAATTTTACCAGGACGGTTTGCAGAATCAGACATAGGCGGGCTCTTACTAAAATACGTCATCCTACCACGGCTGTAATTGACCCACCAAGGCCACAAGATTATATTTACCCCATCTCCGAAGCAGGGTGCACAATGGATTCCCCAAGTCTTAAAGACATCAACAAGAAGCTCGATGAGCTCATCACCGCCTTTCAGCGCGCGAAAGATGAAAACCGCATGCTCAGAGCCGAAGCAGAATCTTGGCAACAAGAGCGTCAGCGTTTATTGCAGCAAAACGAACTTGCCCGCAATAAAATTGCCGAAATGCTGTCTCGCCTAAAGCTGTTGGAGCACGAACCGAATGAGTAAGCCTGAATCCACAGTGAATGTTGAACTACTGGGTAAAGAATACCTAGTGGCCTGCCCCCCTGAAAATCGCTTAGATCTTGAACGCGCCGCGCAATTATTAAACGCGCGCATGAAGGAAATTAAGGACCAAGGCAAGCTCTACGGCACCGAGCGCGTGGCCATTATGGCGGCTCTGAATCTGGCCTATGACTACCTGAATGCCACCTGTGGCAGCGACAGCACACAAAGCCAAATCAAGCAGTTAAACAGCAAGATTGAAGGGGCTTTGGCACAAGACCAGCAGTTGGATTTAGGCGAGTAACACAATACTTTTTGGCAAAATGCAAGGACTTTAATTGCGGAGTTTTTGCGGCAAACGCCTTTCAACTACGTTATAATTTGTTCGCTCTCTGGGGTGTTTGCCAGTCTTTGAAGTCCTCGAGCCTTACTCATTATTTTGGAGGTTCCTAGGCATTGAGGGAGTGCATGTCCGCCTTGAGCGGAAAGCCCGATTCAGTTCTGGAACCGCCACCTTGGACCTTTCGGTTCAAGGCCTTTCTCTGACAGCGGCACAGTGGAGAGCCCTTATTTTGACTTTCGAATACGACCTTAACGATCGCGCCAGTATTCGCCAGCACATGCGCCATCTGCGCAACCAACTATCCCCGCAACAACAATTACAAGCTGCCCGAGCACTGAGCCAGGTGGTATTGAGTCAGCCTTGGTTTCAACGGGCGAACAAGATTGCGGTGTATCTTGCCAATGATGGCGAGATGGACCCTATCGTGATCATGGAAAAAGCGCGTTACCGCAATAAACAGGTTTTTCTGCCCAGCTTGCACCCCAGCCAAAATGGCCATTTATGCTTTGCATCTGTGGATGGTCCACGCGTCACCAATAAATTTGGCATCAGTGAACCCGACCCGAAACGCAATACACTATTACCGGTGCGCCAGTTAGATGTGGTGTTGCTGCCATTAGTGGCATTTGATGAACAAGGCGGTCGCCTTGGAATGGGCGGTGGATTTTACGATCGAACGTTTGAGTTTTTAAAACAGTCCGGATTAAGCAAACCGAAATTAATTGGTCTTGCCCATGAGTTTCAAAAAGTTGAATCCTTGCCCATTGAGAGCTGGGATGTTCCCCTGCATGGCATAGTCACAAATAAACAGGCCTACACCATAAAACGATAAACGCATGAAAAGCTGCGTTTATCGGATCATGCTTTGGGATATTTGCGGACGAATGTTTTGATCATCGCTATTAGCCGTTAAGCTTGTGGCGACTGCGCCTAAAACGAATACCACACTAATGATGACCATCAGGTCTGGACGTTGAGATTTCATGTTTTTCAGCTCCGGCAGTTACTCTACATCCTGTAAAATCTAAGTTGCCTGTTAGAACTATCCGTAAATGTTTTTGTTATTATTACTTTAGGCTGTTTAAAGCGTAATCACCGTGACAAATGTCACAGCTTTCACTGTGCATAGGTAAAGACTTAGGCAATTATCGTGCACAGCTGTAACTTGTGTAACCCAAGGTGTGCGAAATGTATCCAATTCATTACGAATGTAAAGGTGTGAAATGACCTATTGGCTTTTGAAAAGTGAGCCCGATGAGTTTTCTATCAAGGATCTACAGCGCAAAAAAGTGGCTCGATGGGATGGGGTGCGTAATCATCAAGCTAAAAACTTCATTAAGTCCATGACCCCAGGGGATCTTGCCTTTTTCTATCATTCTAGCTGCAAGGACATAGGTATTGCGGGTGTTATGGAGGTGGTGTCTGAGGCTTATCCTGATCCACTAGCGGTGGACCCCAGCAGTGATTACTTTGATGAGAAAGCACTGAAAGAAAACAAATGGCTGGCCATCGACATGCAACACCACACAAGCTTCAAGCATGTATTGAAGTTAGCGCGCATTAAAAGTTTGGCGTTAAAAGACGAGCGTTTAGAGGGACTACCCTTAATTCAAAAAGGCAGCCGTTTATCGGTTATGCCGATTTCAGAAGCACAATGGCAGTGCTTAATAAGCGCGTGCGAATCACTTTAGGGCATAGCTAGATTGTGTGCGGTGACATTCTCAAGAGGCAGAATAATCTCAAATCGTGTGCCTTTATTCGGTTCGCTGGTGCACTGGATACGCCCGCCTAAACCCTGGGTCACCAAATTATAAATAATATGGGTGCCTAAGCCGCTCCCTCCCTGCCCGCGCTTAGTCGTCACAAATGGATCAAATAAGCGCTTTAGTATACTTTGTTCAATCCCCTGCCCGTTATCCGAGTAGGTTAATTGCAAAATATCCTCATGGCTTTGCGCAGAAATATGGATCACCCCTTTTTCGTTAACCGCAAACGCGTGATGCAGGGAGTTCATAATGAGATTGGTGATGATTTGCGAGATCACCCCAGGGTCACAATACAGGTTAAGGTCCTCCGGAATATCCAGATGAATCTCATGTTGAGTACGTTTGAGTTTGGGTCGCAGAGAGGTTAATACGTCTTGTACGTAGGATCTTAAGGCAAACAGGCGAGGTTCCGAACTGGATTGATCCACCGCCACAGACTTAAACGCTTTCACTAAATCAGCCGCACGGCGTAAGTTGCTCTCGACAATGCCGGCACTTTCTAAAATGGCCGACAACATATCGGAAAATTGTTTTTTGGTCAGAGTCCCGCTATTGAATGCCTTACTGATGCGATCAATGCTCTCCACCAAGTGACTCACCGCAGTAATACCCACACCGATAGGGGTATTAATTTCATGGGCCACACCCGCTACCAGCTCCCCTAGTGACGCCATTTTCTCTTGTTCCACCAATTGTTGCTGTGTCAGTTTAAGGTTATCTAAACTGGCTTCTAATTCCTTGGTCCGTGCATAGACTTTATTTTCTAGTTCAGCATTTAACTCTATGATTTCATTCTCTTTTTCCACACGGAATGCTTCGTGTTCAGACAACTTAGCCAGCATAAAATTAAACGCACTGCCTAGTTCACCCAGTTCATCATCGCTGACAATTTCTACCTGACGTCCATAATCCTGCTTATAGGCCACCTCATGCACCGCCTTGGTGAGATCCTTCAGGGGCGCGGCCAATTTGTTTTGTAAACTGCGCGATAGTAGCCATACCGCTAACAAGCTAAATACCAATACTGGCAGCATGTACTTAATAATATTAAAGCCAAAACTCGCCAGGTAATTATCGTCTTCTGTCAGGCTTAAGCGCCCCACTTCTTCGCCATCCACTAAGATGGGTAAACGCAGTATGAACACCCCATCCCGCCATTCTTGTACCGGCCCGCGCTCATAGCTAAAGTCTGCTTGTTTTACTCCTTCTTTCTCATAATGAGAAAAATAGCGGTAGTCCGCTGGGCCATATTTTTTATACACAATGGCCGACTTCACCCCTTCGTCCACGGTCAAAGAGCTCAGTAGCATGTTCACCGACTCAGGCTGATCAAACACCACCCCCACAGCCGCCGCATCCGCTAATAAGTTACTTTTTTGCAGCACTCGATGCTCAAGGTTACGTTTGAATTCGCCATAAAAACCCACGCCGATCACCAGTATTGCCAGTGTCAGCACGCTGATACTGACCACATTAATGATCAGCTGGATTTTGCCGCCAAAGCCAAGCCGGGCATACCATTGCCTCATTTAGGCCCTCTTCTATTCCATAGGATTCTTTTCAGTTTAGTCGCTAACGTGAAAAAAACGCACTTTCCTTGTAACTGTCGCAGCAGACTCACAACTTATGGCTAAACTGTAAGTAAACAAGGAGTCAGCATGTCAGATTCGGATCTTCTATTTGGGGATGATGACGGACAAGAACCTGTCCAGAAACCCCCGCGTGCCCAGCGTCCAAGCTGGCGCATATTGATCGTGGATGACGAAGAGCAAGTACACAAGGTCACCTCATTGGTCTTGGGCAATTGTCAGTTCGATCACGCCGATATTGAGATTGTGCACGCCTATTCCATGGCTCAAGCCAAGACCATCCTTAACGAGCAACCGGCATTTGCCTTGGCTTTAGTGGATGTGGTCATGGAAACCGATGACGCCGGCTTACAACTGGTGCAATACATTCGCGAAGAATTAAAAGATCAAGATATTCGACTCGTCCTCAGAACCGGCCAACCAGGGCAAGCCCCAGAAGAGACCGTCATTGAGAAATACGACATCAATGACTACAAGAACAAAACCGAGCTTACATCCACCAAGTTAAGAACCCTGCTGTACAGCGCTCTGCGCAGCTATCGCGACATTCGCACCATAGCCGCTAACCGTCAGGGGCTGTATAACTTAATTGAAGCCACGTCCAAAATTGTGGACACCCACAAGCTGCCCATCTTTTCCAGCGCCGTGCTAGAGGAGATCGGAACATTACTTAATTTAGAAGCCGACGCTGTTTGCACCCACACGCCTGTGGATGCCTTAGCCGCCAAGTCACAGCAACATCATTACGCCATACTCGCAGCCACCGGCAGCATTAAACGCTTGCTCAGTAATAATGAGGCGTTACCTGAAGAAATCACCCAGTATTTTGATCAAGCTAAGCAAGAGCACAGCAGTATTCACAACCCGGATGTGTACGTTGGCTACTACAACATTAAATCAGCTGGAGAAAACCTTCTCTACGTGCGCCCAAATGCCCACCTGAATAAAATCGGTTGTCACTTATTAGACATCTACACCAAGTGTGTGGCCATAACCCATAACAACCTGCATCAGAAAGAAGCCATTCGCCAATCTCGCCAAGAGTTGGTGTACGTATTAAGCGAAACCATTGAGCGCCGTATTCCAGATGAAAGTAACCATGTGCGCCGAGTGAGCAAAATGGCGTATCTGTTGGCCAAAGCGGCTGGACTGAATGACAACACTTGCGAGCGCATTAAATTAGCAGCGCCCTTGCATGATATTGGCACCATCGGCATACCAGATTACATCCTCACCAAACAGACCAAATATACGGACTCTGATCGAGCGATTATGGCGCAGCACACAGAAATAGGCGCCAACATTTTAGGTAAATCAGAGCGACCCGTATTGAAAATGGCGAGTTTGATTGCGGCCCAACACCATGAACATTGGGACGGAAGTGGCTTACCTAAAGGATTAAAAGGGGAAGAGATTGATCTCACTGCACGCATTGTCAGTATCGTGGATGTGATTGATGCCCTAGGCTGTCACAAAGCTTATCGACCTGCATTCAACATGAAAGAAATTGAAGATTTTTTACGAAATGGCAGCGGAAAACAATTTGACCCCGCATTAGTAGAGCACGCATTAACCCTTATGCCAGAGTTCAAAAAAATACGTTTAATTTTCCCCGACAACAATTAAAAAAAACCGCCCTCAGGCGGTTTTTTTTATTTAAGCCAAAACAAACAGGCTTAGTTGATTTTCTCAACGAAACTTTTTGCCAGTTCCTGCCCTAGCACCTCAGCCAAACCTTGCACCGCTTTAAATTCCGCTTGCTCGTTAGAAGCCGCACTCACGCCTTTGGCTTCGCGGGTGAAGCTACTCAAAGTGCGCCCATTGCCATCTTCAATGCTCACCTTACCCGATGCGAATACGATGAAACGTCCACCTTTTTCAACAGGACGTAAGTTCGCGGCATAACGGAACGTTAAATGGGGAGATTGCTGAGAAATGCGCAGACCTAAATCCGTCAGTGCTTCCACCAAACCATCGCGCATCTTAGTGCCATCTTGATTACTTGGTACTAGGTTCACCACTAGTGCATCAAACAAGCTTTGAATGCGATCTTCCACGGCCACCAACATTTCGTCTTTGGGCACAGTGCGGTTATTCACATCCACCAGCTGCATTTGTTCAGACAGTTGCTCACGCTGCTCTAACCATTTTAAGGCTGGCATCAAGCCTTGCAGTTGTTTCAACGTATCTTGATTGGTGGCGATTTTTTGATTCAAGTCGGTGACTTTCAAATCTAAATCACCGATGCGCTGGCGCAACTTACTGGCGGCTTTTACGCGATCCAGATGCACCAAGCTGTAAGCCACTTTGTTAGCTTGATCCACGAAGTTTTCTTCCACCACCACGTTATCCAATTCCGCATTGGGAATGGTACTGGTAATGGTGTTACGCACAGTCTTCATCAGCTGAGTTTGCTGGCCGGTTTGACGCACTTCTTGCGTGTCTTGGCTAAAGGAGCCTGAAATGGTTACTTTTAGCTTCTGCACCATGGTCACACGTGCTGCATCTTGCGCCTGCTGTAATGCACGGGCTGCATCGCCATACACTTGTGCACTGCCCACGCCATATACATGGCCACCGCGAACCGGCTCATTCACCACCCAGTCTGGTGTTGCGCCACTGGATGATTTTTTACTCGGGTTACTCATGCAACCCGTGAACATTAAACTTGCCGCTACCACGGCCACCATTACACGCATGGGCTTCTACCTTGAAGGTTGTGTGGTCTAAGGGTTTGGATTACCAACCAAAGCTGGATTTTTCTTGAAGCTTTTTCAGCTTCTTCTGACCATTCCAAACTTCTTCGTTGGTTTCCATGTTGATCAGTTTTAGATCCACTTGGTAAGTGGTCACACGATCGCCATCTAACTGGTCTACGAACGAGTTGATGCTGCCAGAAAGAGCAAAGTCAGCGGCGGTTTCGTTACCCATAGCTTTTGCCTTTTTAGCATTCAGTTCTTGATCGGCACGTTCTTCACGTACGTCAGCACGTTCATCCGAACTGGCCACGAAGCGTGCATCACCACTGCGAATGATGGCGCGCTTAAGATCGTTCAAGAAGGTTTCCGCTGAGATGTGCTCATGGCTCTTATTACGCACACGCTGAATGATCACGGTTGGCTTGTCACCGCCATTGTCACGTTTGAAGTCGCGAATCCAAGGAAAAGACAACATATCCCCAATCATCTCTTCACTCACCAACTGCGAGTCTTTGTCATTCCATTTGTCGGTTAAGGCAATCTCTTGACCTGCATCCACACGATTCACGCGGGTGCCGCCACACGCGGTTAATAACGAGGCACACAGGCCAGCCATTACAGCCATGGTCACAAACTTTTTCATCATTGCTTCCTTATTTTGATGTTTCACCATAAAACTTAAGTTATTCAGTTTAGCTTATAAGCCCACTTGTTGAGTGGTCTGATTGGCTTTCGTGGGGAAAGTTCGCACTTTCCATACGCTCATTTCACCCGCTTTAATATCCACAGAGTGGGTCTGTTGCTGCTTCTGACCTTTAGCCGGTTCAGAATTTAACGTCACCTGGTGCACACCAGGCTTCAACGGGATACGCGTAATCTTGATTTGATCCGGTAACAACAGCCAATTGCGAGTTTCTGCTGCAGATGACGCATTGGCCGCAATCTTACCTAAAAACCCAAGAACCGCACCGGCATCGCCACCCACAGAAGCGGCTTTGGCCGCGGTTAGGTTCTTAAAGGCTTCACGGGCCATGGCTTCTTGAATATCCACACTGGCATCCAACAACTGTTGTTGTACCGCTAGATGCGCCACAGACTGGCCCGATACCAAAGGATACTCCTGGCCATCAATTTTTGCGGTGGATTGACCCGCACCAGAATACGAAGTCACACGGTAATACGGCACCGTAATGCGCATACCTTCACGCAACACTTGCACCAAGCCTAAGCCATCCGCCACATCCCATAATGGGCCAAGATACTCACGTTTCACCATGGAGTACTGCATCAAAGCCGGAATCACGCGGCCTTCGTAAATGGCGCTCATTAAATCCGTAATGCCTTTGTCGGCATACAAGGCGTAGAACCAAAAGCGCTGATCCAATTGACGCTGAGGGTCACCCGTTAAAATGGGGTGAATCACCACTTGGCGCGTATTGGGGTCGGCCGTAAGCAGCATATTCATTTCATCGCGTTCAGGCACCATACCTGTGTGTTCAAGCACCACCAGGTGACCCATTTCATTGAATTCACTTAGCTCTTTGCGCTTGGCTTTGGATAACTTGCTTTGGCTTAATTTCGGCCATTCATTACGCCAGCCGCCGGCTTTTTGCATCATGCGAATGGTGTCGAACCAAGCTTGCTCGGTCATTTCTTTCTTTAAGCCGTACTGCTTCTGGTAACCATTTTCATACAAGGAAGCGGCTTTTTGATAAGCCACTCGGGCATCGTCATACTCTTTATATTGCTCGTAAATAATGCCCGCCAAGTAATGACCAAAGGCATCGTTGCGATACACAATTTTATCGCGATCAATGATTTCACCGGTCAGTTTGTTGAAAATGCGCATGAGCTTGGAAAACATGGATTTTTCACGATCCGCTTGCTCTTGGTAATTACCTTCTTGGGTTTCGATGTCATTGAGCACCATATCCATACGGCGACTTTCTACGCGGGCGCCTTCAAGGGCAATCTCACGGGTTTTGTTGTCACCGCTTTGAACGGCTAACATGAGGTAATTCAGGGCTTTGTAGTAATTGATGAACACACGCTCGAAGTTAGGAGCGCGGTATGGCCCTTGGCGCGGATTGGACATGGCGGTGGTCAACATGTCACTTATGCGTTTGGTGTATAGGTCTTCCGCAATGCGCTCAGCGGATTCTAATAATCGATTGGACTTTTCATAGTCCCCAGCCAAGTGGTACACCATTCCCAATTCGGTGTAATACAACAAGCGATCATCCCCTTTGGGGTCCAGCGCTTTTTCAAACGCCCCGGCCGCTTCCTTGTATTGCCCCTGTTGGGTTAAGTCCAAACCCTTACGCACATCTTGTCCGTAAGTGGCACAACCGGCTAAGCCGATACTCAACCACAGCAGCACAATGAATTTAAACGACCTAAGCATAACCACTTCGCTCCGTGAATTATTAAAATTATTATTAGGCCACGCAGTTTAGCGGCTATTGCATATGAGTACTAGACTCGGCCACTGTCTTTATAGGATCGGCGTCATGGCTGCCAGAACCTGCTGCAATTTCGCTGGTTCTTCATTGGCAAGATGGTGTCGACCTTGCTCCACAAAGGTCACTTGAAATTGAGTGAATTTCTTTTCTAGTACCAACATATTATGGCGATAATCCACGGTGCCATCTTGTGTGCCTTGAATCACATGAATAGCCAGATCCACCGGTTTGGCGGCTTCAATAAATCGAATCCATTTTTTCAGCGCCCCCACCCAATTGGTCTTTAAAAACAAAGGCTGTAAAGGATCTTTATGCTTGATAAAGGATAGGAAATCTAAGTTGTGAGAGTTCTGTACGAAATCACGCTTCAGCTGTTTTACAAAAGGGCGCGCTAAATAGTAATAACATTTCGACAGACGCCAATTAACTGGACGCACCAACGGCGCCATCAAATAAATTTTGGCAAAAGGGGAGTTGGTCTGAACAACACCGCGACTAAGCAGGTAATTGATAATCACCGCACCGCCCGTACTTTGTCCCATGACCACAAGCGGGGAAGGTAAATGCTGTTGCACCCAGTCTAAGGCCGCGCAAAACACCTCATCATATTGACGGAACGAGTCTATGGCCGCTCGTTCACCGGAGCTTAAGCCATGTCCAGGCAGGTCATAACTCAATACATTAAAACCCTGGGCTAAGCAGTGCTCAATGATATGACTGTACAGGCCCACATGATCGTAATAACCATGAATTAAAAACACCGTGCCTTTCGCATCCGCTTGTTTAAACAAATGAGCGGTAATATCAAACACCCCAGCTTGAAATTGTCCCACCACATGCTGCAAGCCAATCATGCGCGTCTCAAAATCTAAGCCATAATGCTGGTTATACAAGGCGACAAACTGAGGCATGTCCTTGCCCAATAGATCAAGACTCAATGGCGGAATTTGCCCGCGTACTTGCTCCGGTGTCCACGTCTGATCAATGTTGTCATCATGCAGTACTGACATGTGTGCTTCCTATTCATATCCATGAAATGAGTTTAGTCGATAAATCTTGCAATCTGATGAAGACGCGACCCATTAAGATTCATGAGCCGCTATGGCTTGGCGATGCACGTCGATAAATTCTTGCGGCATGCGCGCAGGGCGGCCGCTTTTCAGATCGATACAGGCGTAAAAAGATTGGGCGCGGATTAAGGTCTTTTGGTCGGATACACGAATTAACTGGAAACGCCGGGCTGAGGTAAGCCGCTCATCGCTTTCACTGATCCAAGTGGCCAGCACCAGTTCATCCCCAGCATAAGAAGAAGCGAGGTAATCAATTTCGGTACGGGTAATGGCCATGGCACGGGAAAGCCTCTCATGCATAGACCAATCCATGCCCAAGGATTCGATGTGCTGCCAGCTGATTTGCTCAAGCCATTTCAGATACACCTGGTTGTTGGTGTGACCTAAACGATCGGTCTCCGATTCTTGCACCGTGATGTCCATTAAAAATGGATTGGGCAAATCCCATTGCACACTCTCTGACATATTTCGTCTCCGCTGTTAAGCACAACCTTACACCCAGAACGCAAAAGGGAAAACGATCTCATGCCTATTTCGCGTTTACGAGACATAAAAAACGCCTGCTAATGCAGGCGTTTTTTTATTACGAACAGTTATCCAAGATTACTTAACTTGTGGGTTTAGCTCACCAGACTGATAACGATCGAACATGGCATCTAAAGATAGTGGAGTGATCTTAGACGCATTACCCGCTGTACCGAAGGCTTCATAACGCGCAATACAAATTTCTTTCATGGCTTCAACAGAAGCGGCTAGGTATTTACGCGGATCGAATTCACTTGGGTTTTGCGCAAGGAAACGACGAATCGCACCGGTAGACGCCAAACGTAAATCCGTATCGATGTTCACCTTACGCACACCGTGCTTGATGCCTTCTACGATTTGCTCAACTGGCACGCCGTAGGTTTCAGGAATCTCACCACCGAATTCATTGATGATCGCCAACCACTCTTGTGGCACAGAAGACGAACCATGCATCACAAGGTGCGTGTTAGGAATACGCTTATGGATTTCTTTAATGCGATCAACCGCTAGAATGTCATCTGTTGGTGGACGAGTGAACTTGTATGCACCGTGAGAGGTACCACAAGCAATAGCTAGGGCATCAACACCGGTTTGCTTAACGAAGTCTGCCGCTTCTTCTGGGTCCGTTAGCATTTGATCGTGAGTCAGAGTACCTTCCGCGCCTACGCCGTCTTCTTCACCGGCTTGGCCAGTCTCAAGAGAACCAAGCACACCTAGCTCACCCTCAACCGAAACGCCACAACCGTGAGCCATTTCAACGGTACGACGGGTCACATCTACGTTGTACTCATACGACATAGGAGTTTTGCCGTCTTCGCCTAAAGAGCCGTCCATCATTACAGATGAGAAACCTAGTTGGATAGAACGCTGACAAACGGTCGGAGACGCACCGTGGTCTTGGTGCATACACACAGGAATGTGTGGAAATTCTTCAATGGCCGCCAAAATTAGGTGACGTAGGAAAGGCGCACCTGCGTATTTACGCGCACCGGCAGAGGCTTGCACGATAACCGGAGAATCCGTCTGATCCGCCGCCATCATGATGGCACGCATCTGTTCTAAGTTGTTTACGTTAAAAGCTGGCACGCCATAGCTGAATTCTGCGGCGTGATCCAACATTTGGCGCAAGGAGATAAGTGCCATGTTTGTGTCCTCTAAATTTAAGTCTGGGGTCTGGGGTCGGACGTCTGGAGTATTTTAAGCCCGCCCCGAACAATTTTTTTAATCTATAAGGCTAAGATCAGACAATTACGTCTATCTTAACCCGCGCCCGACGTCTGACACCAGACGTCCGACTAATTACTTAGCGCGCTCTTCTAGAATCGCTACGGCTGGTAATACCTTACCCTCAACAAACTCAAGGAACGCACCACCACCGGTTGAGATGTAAGATACCTTGTCGGCAATCTCATACTTATCCACAGCCGCTAGGGTGTCACCACCACCTGCGATGGAGAAACCCGCGCTTTCAGCAATGGCTAGAGAAAGAGCCTTGGTGCCTTCACCAAATTGATCAAACTCGAACACACCCACAGGGCCGTTCCAGATAATGGTTTTGGCTTCTTTTAATTGCTCAGCTAAGGCTTTAGCAGAATCTGGACCGATGTCGAAAATCATGTCGTCTTCGCTCACATCGCCCGCTGTTTTCAAAGTGGCTTCTGCTGTTTCAGAGAATTCTTTACCACACACAACATCCGTTGGTACAGGAATGGATACTTTGTCCATTAGCGCTTTGGCGTTTGGAATTAAATCCGCTTCGTAAAGTGATTTGCCCACTGGTTTGCCAGCAGCAGCCAAGAAAGTATTGGCGATACCACCACCTACGATGATTTGATCACAAATATCAGACAAGCTTTCTAGTACTTCCAGTTTAGTGGACACTTTAGAGCCACCCACGATAGCAACCAATGGACGCGCTGGATTGTCTAGCGCCTTACCTAGTGCATCTAGCTCCGCCGCGAGTAATGGGCCCGCACACGCGATCGGTGCGAACTTGGCCACACCATGAGTAGACGCTTGTGCGCGGTGAGCCGTACCAAAGGCATCCATGACGAACACATCACACAGTGCAGCATAGGCTTTGGCAAGCTCGTCTTCGTCTTTCTTTTCGCCTTTGTTGAAGCGCACGTTTTCTAATAAAACTAATTCGCCGTCATTTACTTCAACGCCCGCTTTGAAATCTTTAATCACAGGAACGGTTTTACCTAACGCATCAGACAGATAATCCGCCACAGGCTGCATGGAGAATTTTTCTTCGTACTCGCCTTCAGTTGGACGGCCTAGGTGAGACATCACAATCACTTTTGCACCGGCTTCAAGGGCAAGCTTGATGGTTGGCAATGACGCACGGATACGGGCATCGGATGTTACCTTGCCATCTTTAACCGGTACGTTTAAATCTTCACGGATTAAAACGCGTTTGCCCTTAAGAGTTTGATCGACCATGCGTAGTACAGTCATAATATCTCCTTAATCGGGTAAAGCTACCTGCGTTGTTATGGCTTTGTTAAAAATAGATTTCTTCTCGTTACATAGCGCTGCTATGCGCCTCACAGAAATCTATTTTTGCCGCGCCCTAACTTCCTCGGTAACGCTTTAAATTTTTGCTATTAATTTTTAAATCTTTGAAATCTTAATT
>JBFEWA010000301.1:0-4152 GCA_041546605.1 Bermanella sp. | reverse complement strand
TGACTATGACTTATCAGAGTCATTAATGGAAGAGCACTCATTAGTTTTCAATTTTTTAGGTACTGATCTACTTATTCAATATGCCAAAAATAAAGCTCGAAATAAGGACGGTATAACATATGATGCAACAGAGCAAATTACTGGTTTTTTAGGTATAAAAGATTTTTTTGATAATGGTGGAAAGCTGGTTGCTAGATATATTAAGGATCAAACGAAGGGTAATGCCATTTTAAATAAAGGTACTGATAGTGAGAAGGTATTTGAAAATATTCAATTAGATTATGAGGAATTAATGTTGGCGGAAGAGTTTTCAGGAGGTGTATATCTAGGTTATGCGTACAGTACATTTAATATTCCCATGGAGGTACCTAATTATGATTCAGGTGGTAATGAGAGTTTTTATTTTGATCAATCCTCGCGAATTAAGAGTTCTCAAATAGTAATCGGTGAAAATTCAGCGCATGTTAAGTTAAAGCAGCAGAGGAAATATAGTGGTCTATATCTTAATCATGAAACAGGCGTTGGACTATATACAGTTGACTTTAGTAATGAATTTAATGGTGGAGAAGAATTGATAGGTGATGGGTTTGGATGGATTTATTCTGGTTATTATGAGCTTGGTTATACCTATCAAAATAGATTTGAAGAATATTACGATTCAGGTTTCTCAATTCAGTTTGGCTTGTCTGTGGAATTAGACATGTATGAGGGTGGAATATATTTAGATAATGCAGGAGACGAAAAGCCTCGATTAGAAAGATTTGATATTAAGTATGGCCCGATTATCAGATTGACAGCAGTGTTTTAGAAAGGATTTATGGAATGAATGATTTGGTTGAATCAAATGTAGGTTTGAAAGGTTGTGTTGAAACCTCAAGTGAAGCTTTGGATGAGCAGAATATTTTAAGTAATTTAAGATTAATCTATCCCAAATCTGAAATATATACAGGCCGAATTGAGAGTAGCTTTTTATACCAAAGAGAATTTAAAAAAGGTGGAGATCATTCAAGGGATGAAGATTATAGCTATTGGTGGATCACCATTAAAACCTTATCAGGGGATGAGGTAAGTTATAATATTGAAGCCGAAGATAAGAATGTTAATGCTCTTAAAAAAGGGGATTTAGTTAGTATTATAAAAACAAAAGATGCATATCTAAAGCACCCATTTAAGAATAAAAAAGACCAAAAAATTGTAGTGAGTGATGAGTTTGCTACAGCTATTGTATTTCATAGAGGGGAGGATAGTGGGCAGGTTATTGATAGCTTTGTTAAGCCAAGTAGAAAAAAAGAGTTGAGTGAACTAGCAGGGCCAGCCTTTTTTTATGTTTTTGTATTTGCTTTAGCTGATTTTCTGATTTTTAAGGGGAAGGTACATGAGTTGTTGCTTGGTTGGTTTTCTAGCCGAGCTGATGACATGTTAATGGCAATGCTGCTATTTTGGCTGTCAGCCATCAGTCTCATTACCTATGTTAAAAAGAAGATTTTTGATAATAAATATAAAAAAGAATCAACCCTATTTAAGGCTATAGAACAAGCTTCAGAGCAGTTATTGATCTTTCACTACCATCGCAAACTTGAAAGTGAAGTCGAAAGCATGGTATCTCCTGATGGTTCCTCTATTTCTGATGTAATCTCCGTCTCTTCTATGAAAGCGCGTTATCCTGAGCTATTTGAAGAATGGAAGAATACCTTTGAGTATCGACATGTATTGGCCCCAAATGAAAAGGGAAGTGCTTCCTCAACTGCCCAATTAGTTAGGGTGGTTAATAAAGATATAGATGTTTCAGTTACAGGTGGCACTAGAGGTTATACACAAAGGACTACCACCACTTATCGAGAAACACGATATGGAATGGTTACGCGGCAAGAACATCGTGATCGTGATTTCTCTCATACAACTCGAAACTCGGATATAAATGGAAAAGTCAAAGTGGAACTGGCCTCCGGAGAGGTAGAGGAAATAAAAATTCCTTATGACGCTTTAAGATCTGTTGATGTGGGTGATTGGCTTTTTGTTGGAAAAACAGACCTGGATATGGGTGACTTTACACATCATTTTACAGAACTTACTTATAACTTAAATAAAGATATAAAGGACTCTGGATATTCCATATCAAGTTATGGTGAGATTTCCAATTTGAGTATTTTTTTGATTGTTCTTGCTTCGGCTGTATGCATCTATTTAGATCAAACAAATTTTAGAAAGGATATTATAGAGCAGGTATTAGTACCATTCTTAGGCTTTGTTTTAATATTTTCTGTTGTTAATATTTTTAGAAATAAGCTATCGAAAAAGCGTTTGCAGGGTAAATTCAATAAGAGGCTTAGTTACTGTTTAGAGAAACGCGATGAAATATTGAAAATTATTGCTTAATCCTATAGCTTCGATGGGTCTTGGATTGTTTATAAAGGGAAATTATGTCAAAACTCGCCTCGCAAGATATTTCATTGCTTGATTATATTATGGATGCCAACCGTACTGTGGACGGTTGGCAGTCTTTATTGGACAAGCTACTTGGACACTTTAATCTTCGGCATATTAATCTATATATGGTTGATTCAAAGTTTAATGTGTTGTTTCAAGAATGGGCCGGTGCTCAGCCTACAGTATCTGCATTGAATGAATATATAGAGAAAATTTTTCCTAATGATAAGGTTCACCAAACGATGTTGATGAGCCCGGAGTGTCATTGGATTACGGGTAATTTTGAACCTTACCAATCCATGTTAAATGAAATGCCGTACTTTCATTATTGGGTTAAAAAAAATAACTTTCCCTATACAACCGGATGTGTTTTATATCGAAGCCAACAAGGCCAAGTTCAGGTGACGTTTCAGCGAGGATATGAACACGGGGCTTTTACTCTCGAAGAAGAAAATCGTTTTACTTTGTTCAGTAAATATTTAGCCAAAGCAGTTGAATTAAGGGTGAAGCTGGCTGGTCAAGATAAGAATGATTTACGTATTAAGTCGGTCTTGAATAAGTTAAGACTACCTGTGACGGCAGTTAATGAGTTTGGTGATATTATTTCTCACAATGATGCCATGGTTGTTTTTTTGCAGAAACAAGATGTATTAAGAATAGAGGGTGGGCAATTATCCTTGATCGATAAATCTTATAATCAAGATCTTAAGCATGCAGTGGTGAAAAGCGTGGCTAATGCAAAAGAGATTGAGTCTGCTTTTGAATCAAATTCTAGCACCGTTATGGTGAAGGCGGCTGGCTATGAATTTGCAGTTGGTGCTTGCGAACTATCCGAAAAAGATGAAAACGGTGAATATTTCTCAGGCGCTTTGTTATATGTGGTATCTCCTGATTTACTGAAACCAATTAGGCCAGAGCAGTTGAAAGCACTATTTGGGCTAACGGAAGCAGAGGCTTTGGTATGCAGTTTATTTGCTCAAAGTATGTCTTTAAAAGAAATCGCAGCCAAAGAAGGTAAGTCAGTCAACACCGTTCGTGAGCAGTTACAAAATTGCTATGTAAAAACCAATACTAAGTCTCAGCTAGAGCTTATTAGTCTATTGGCGGGTTTGCCGGTAGAAGGGTAGTTGTGATTCCGATTTCATCTTTTCTTTCCATTCTGTGTTCGCTCTGGATGGGTTGAATTCCTTTATTGTCTTGTGTGTCCTGTGCGTAGGCAGGCTTCTTGGGGCTCGGGACATGAACGGACGAATAACACAAGGCCCATCCCATGTGCACACACGGGACGGGCCTTTTTTTATTTACTGGGTGCCGATTTATTACTGATTAAAAATCAACAAACACCTGCCACTTAGGTTGTGCAGTCTCCATTAACTCCCCTTGTTTTGGCTCAATGGACCATTGGGTGTAAATGCTTGGAGTTAGCTGTTGCACAATCCCCACACCAAAATTCTGCGCTTGCTCAAATGTACTGGTATCTGTCAGCTGAGTAGTCGCTATGCTCATATACCCCACCAGTTGGGGTGAGCCCTGGGTGCCACTGATCACCCAGTTGGTTTGCACTGTGCGTGTTTGGCTATCTAGATTGTGCTGGGTGTTTTGCCAGACCTGCCACTCTTGCGCGCCTGCGGCTTGTGCGTAGGCGACCAGAATGAAAATTAAGCTGGCGAGAATGGATTTCATGGGTGACTCCTTGCCAAGGTTGTTTATCTATTAATAACTTTA
>JBFEWA010000194.1:0-6225 GCA_041546605.1 Bermanella sp. | reverse complement strand
GGCGCTTTGAGTACCCTTAATGAGGATTTACAGCGGGTGCGTGAGCTGACGGTGCAACAGCAAAACGGCATTTTAAACGACAGCGATAAGCAGGCCATTCAAAGCGAGATTGATCAACGCCTAGAATCTATCAATACCCAGTTTGAGCAAACCCAGTTCAATGGGCAAAGCGTGTTTGAGAATCAAGAGTTAAACTTTCAGGTGGATGCCAATGCTGGGGACACCATCAGCTTAAAAGGCTCCGACGTGGCCAATGTGCTCAAAGACAATGGGATTGAAGTGGGCAGTGAGGTGTCGCTAGATGCACTGGATGCCGCTTTAGCTGGCATTAATGAGCGTCGTGTGGATTTAGGGGCGGTTTCAAATCGTTTAGAAAAATCCGCTGACTTTGTGGACTTGAAAAATCAAAACAATCAAGAAGCCAGCAGCCGAATTCGCGATACGGATTTTGCTCAGGCCACATCCGAGAAAGCCAAAAACGATATTCAGCAGCAGGTGTCCCTGAGTGTGTTTGCCCAAGGCAATGCGCAGCGACAAGATGTGCTGAAGTTGCTTGGATAAAGTGCGTCACTTTATAACGCTCAGTAAAACTGAGCGTTCCATCTAGGGCTTTAGTTCCCAATTGTTTTAAAGCTGTGTACTGTATTGGCCAAACAGGGGGCAGCTATGACAATAAAAACAACCACCCATTACCGTACCTGTAATCTATGCGAAGCCATGTGCGGTCTTAAGATTGAACACCAGGGTACAAACATTCTTTCGATTAAAGGGGACGAAAACGATCCCTTTAGCCAAGGGCATATTTGCCCCAAAGCCGTGGCCCTTCAAGATTTATACGAAGACCCTGATCGCTTAAAAATGCCCATGGAGCGTACCGAAAACGGCTGGCAAGAAATCAGCTGGAAAGAGGCGTTCGATAAAGCGGCGGCGGGCATTACTAAGGTACAAAAACAATACGGCAAAAATGCCTTAGGTGTGTACCTTGGGAATCCAAACGTGCACAACCTAGGGGGAATGCTGAGCATTCGCCATATCCTCACTGCGTTAAGCACTCGCACGCGTTTCAGTGCCACCTCGGTGGATCAGTTACCTCATCATATTGTGGCGTATCATTTATTTGGCCATCAATTGCGTATTCCTGTACCGGATATTAATCGTACCAATCACATGATTATCATGGGTGCTAACCCGTTAGCCTCTAACGGCAGCATCATGACCGTGGCCAATGTTCGTCAAAAAATCAAAGACATTAAAAAACGTGGCGGCAAAGTGGTGGTGATTGATCCACGCAAAACCGAAACCGCAGACTTAGCCAGTGAGCATCATTTTATTCGCCCAGCTTCGGATGTGGTGTTGCTGTTGGCCATGGTAAATCATCTGTTTACGCAGAATTTAATCAAGCCATCGCGGGCTTTAGATTTGGCCAAGGGTTACCAAGCCATTGCAGATGAAGTTAAACCGTTTTCATTGGAATACGCCGCACAGCATACGGGCATCGCAGCGCAAGACATTGCCAATATGGTGGAAGCATTTTGCGCCTCAGACAAAGCGGTTTTATATGGTCGCATGGGTGTGAGCGTGCAGGAGTTTGGCTTGCTTAGCCAATATCTAATTATGGTGTTTAATTTACTCACGGGCTCGTTGGATGAAGAAGGGGGCATGATGTTTCCAACGCCTGCGGCGGATATCGTGGCCAATAGTGGGCCAGGTTACTTTAATAAGCGCCAATCTCGCGTGCGTGGTTTACCGGATTTTAATGGGGAATTTCCTGTGGCGTGTTTGTCAGAGGAAATTTTGACCCAAGGGGAAGGGCAAATTAAAGCCATGTTTACCGTGGCAGGTAACCCTGTATTAAGTACCCCAAATGGCCAGCAATTGGATGTGGCGTTGGAGTCGTTAGACTTTATGGTATGTGTGGATTATTACCTGAACGAAACCACTCGCCATGCCAACATTATTTTGCCGCCGGTTTCACCAATTGAGCGTGATCATTATGATGTGACGTTTCACAATCTAGCGGTTCACAACACGGCGAAGTTTTCCCAAGCCATGTTTAAAACCCCTAAAAACGCACGGCACGATTGGCAAATTTATTTGGAACTCGCCAAACGCTTGCAACCTAAATTACCGTTTATGCAAAAAGTAATGCGCGGCATCACCACCTGGTTTGGCCCGAACTTTTTGTTGGACGCCATGCTCAAGCGTGGCCCGTATAAAAACCTAAGTTTAAAAGCGTTGAAGCAGCAACCCCATGGTGTGGATTTAGGGCCATTGCAATCCGGTTTGCCTCGTTTACTAAAACATAAAGATAAAACCATTCACCTAAATCAAGATTTTTACTTTGCGGATTTAGCACGCTTGAAGCAAAAATTTGATCAAGCCGTAACAGCAACCGATGCCAGTGATGCCTTGTTGATTGGACGTCGCCATGTGCGCAGTAATAACTCTTGGATGCACAACAGCCAACGCTTAGTGAAGGGGAAGTCCCGCTGTACCTTATTAATTCATCCTCAACATGCACAACAACTGAATATTGTAGACGGCCAATCCGTGCAGGTGACATCCAGAGTAGGGCAAGTGGTCATTGCTGCGGAAGTGAGTGATGAAATCATGCCCGGCGTGGTGAGCATTCCCCATGGTTGGGGCCATAACCGCAAAGGCACAAGTCAAGCCATTGCCGATGCCAATGCGGGGGTGAGTGTGAATGATTTAACCGATGACCACATGATTGATGGTTTGTCCGGTAATGCGGCGGTGAATGGAGTGCCCGTGACCTTGGTGCCGCTGGTGCAACAAGCGGCGGTATAATATTTGGGTTATTTGTTTTCCCACACTTCGACTGCTCGTGCCTCGCGCTCAGTGTGAACGGAGGGTTTTGGTAGACGTTTATCGTTAAGTCATGGTGGGAAAATTCTTGTTGTTAAGATGATGGCACTCGCCATTTTATTGCTATGCCCACTTCACATCTCTTACCGTTCGCACTGAGCGCGAGGCACGAGCAGTCGAAGTGGGGCTTAATCTAATCATTAGCCTGATCTAATAGACGCATATAACGTCTGTAATCACTTTCTGACACTCTAAGATTAATGGCAGTAAGCAAAATGTGGCCTAATTTAATTAGTCCTGTGTCGTTTAAATCTCAATGTATTTGAGCCAATATCACATTTTATCTTGCGCGACTTCCCATTATGCTGGCGGTTTAAAATAACAAAAATAGGTTGAGTATGGATTTACAAAATAAGGTGGCCATCGTCACTGGCGGCGCTTCTGGCTTAGGTCTAGCTGCTTGTGAAGCTCTAGTAGAAAAAGGGGCGAAGGTTTGTATTTTTGATATGAACCGCGCAATAGGCGAGCAGGCTGTATCCAGTCTTGGGCAAGAGAATGCGTGTTTCGCTGAAGTGAATGTCACCGATGAAGCGTCGGTTTCAGCAGGCATTCAAGTTTGCTTAAGCACTTATGGCGCGTTGCACATTGTTTTGAACAGCGCAGGTATTGGGCCGCCGGAAAAGGTCATCAACCGTGAGGGTGAGCCATTACCTTTGGCCAACTTCAAAAAGATTGTGGATGTGAATTTATTCGGCACCTTCAATGTGTTAAGTAAAGCCGCAGCCGAAATGGCCAAGCTGGAACCATTCAATGAGGACAATGGCCGTGGTGTGATTATCAATGTGGCTTCTGTGGCGGCGTTTGATGGTCAAATTGGTCAGCCTTCCTATGCCGCTAGTAAAGCCGGTGTGGCTGGTATGGCGCTGCCTATTGCCCGTGAATTTGCCCGCTACGGTATCCGTTGTAATACCATTGCCCCAGGTTTGTTCCGCACACCTTTGGCTGAAAGCCTAGGGGAAAAGGTGATCGAAGCCTTGGGTAACAGTGTGGAATACCCTAAACGACTTGGGGATCCAAAAGAGTTTGGAAAGCTGGTGGTGCAAATTGCTGAGAATGATTACCTCAACGGTGAGGTGATTCGCTTGGATGGCGCCATTCGCATGGCGGCAAAATAAGATTAGGCTATATAAGACCTGGCCAAATTAGGTCTTGGTCGCGCCTCTGGCTGTGGTAAAGTAGCCACGCCCATGAGGTTAAAAAAACAAATAGGATAATAACAATGAAACGATTCTTAGCGCTCACCGCTTTGGCCTTTGGTTTGTCTGGTCACGTTATGGCCGACAATATGTCACCAGAAGGCACTTGGAAAACCATCGACGATGAAACCGGCAAAGCCAAAAGCTTGGTTCAAATCTGGATCGAAGATGATCAATTAAACGGCAAAATCATTGAGTTGATTGAGCCAGAAGAAGAAAACCCTAAGTGCACAGAGTGCGAAGGGGATAAAAAAGATCAACCAATCGTTGGTATGCAATTCATCTGGGGTTTAACCAAAGATGGTGATGTTTGGGATAACGGTGAAATCCTAGACCCAGCCAGCGGCAGTGTGTACAGCTCTAAAATTGAAGTGATCGAAGAAGGCCAAAAACTGGATGTACGTGGTTACATTGGTTTTGCGTTTGCTGGTCGTTCTCAAGTGTGGGAGCGTGTTGAAGCGCAAGCCGCTGAAGTGGCTGAACCAGCGGTTGAAGCTCCAGCGCAAACAGCGGCTAACTAATTATTCAATTAGTGGTTTGCTTATCAAAAACGCGATGTGAGAGCATCGCGTTTTTTTATGCCAAGAGTTTGTCTGGGGTATCGGGCTTACTGAAATAATAGCCCTGTATGTAATCGCATTGCATGTCTTTGAGGATTTGCCATTGGGCATGGGTTTCTACCCCTTCGGCAATGGTTTTCAATTTTAAGTGTTGGGCAAGATCAATAATGGCAGCCACAATGCTTTTGTCGTTTTCATCACTCTCTAGGTGTTTAACAAATGCTTGATCAATCTTTAGTGAGTCAATAGGGAATTGTTTTAAATAACTTAAAGAGGAATAGCCGGTGCCAAAGTCATCAATGGCCAAAGAAAAGCCCATGGCTTTGAGTTTTTGCATAATGCCAATGCTCTGATCGGCGTTTTCCATAATCAGGCTTTCGGTGATTTCTAGCTCCACATGATTTGGGTTGACCTGTGTGCTTTCGATCAATTGCTGTAATTGATCCAAAAAATGTCGATACTGAAATTGGCGAGCGGAGATATTAATGGCGATTTGAATGTCATGTCCGTCATCATGAAAGCGTTTGGCTTGTTTAAAGCCTTGTTCAATGACCCAATAACCGATTTGGATAATCAACCCCGTTTGCTCGGCCACAGGGATAAACGTGGCAGGGCTCATCATGGAACCGTCTTCTTTAAACCAGCGAATTAAAGATTCTGCCGCGCAAATGTTGCCGTTTTTCGCGTCAACCTTGGCTTGGTAAAACATGACGAATTGATGTTTTTCTAATGCTTCGCGCATGCCGCGCTCAATGGGTAGCCAGCTTTGTTCACTGGCATGAAATTCAGAATGATACGCTTCAATAGCATCACCACGTTTGCGCGCATGGTTTAACGCGGCATGGGCGTTACTGATTAAACCTTGTGTGGTCGTGCCGTCTTGTGGGTAGTGGCAATAGCCCATGCTTAAATTTAAATAATAACTGTGTTGGTTCACATACAGGGCTTCATCCATGGCCCCTTGGATTAGTTTCGCGTTATACAGCACTTCGTTGGTGTTGGGGTGTGAGACTAATAAACAAAAGGTGGATGCTTCTAAGCGATAAGTATCTATTTGGCAGCTCATGGTGCTGGTCAGTGCCTGTAAGCGTTCACCTAGGTGATGAATGATGGCATCGCCAGCCTGGTAACCCTGACTGGCAGTAATGAATTTAAAGCGATCAATGCTCACTAATAAAATAGAGCAGGGCTGAGAATGCTTGATGTGGTGAGAAAGATCCAACTCAAATTTACGCCGATTGGCTAAGCCTGTGTGCTCATCATGGAAGGCTTGGTGCTTTAACTGATCTTGTGCTTCTTGCCGCTCGGTGACATCTTCGATGTATAGGTGGCAGCTTTCAAGATCGCGCAGTAATGACAAACTGAATTCCAAATGTTTACTGCCGATATCGGCCTTAAAATTCACTTGATCGTGGTAATTGTTTTGCCACGATTTTAATTGCTCAGAAAAATCTTCGGGTAATAAATCCGACAGTGTATTGGACTCAGGATAAATCGCGTTAAGCAGTTTATGGCTCGCAGGATTAGCAAATAGAATGTCACCGTGCCAATTAAGGTTCATAACCGGATTTGGGTTACGCTCT
>JBFEWA010000339.1:0-3565 GCA_041546605.1 Bermanella sp. | reverse complement strand
CTTTCAAAAATAGAATCGGCAACGAACCAGCAAAAAGCTCAATGTTCAATGAAGTCTTCTTCTTCGGTTAATTTTGCTTATAGAATGTATGAGGTTAGAGCCAAGCAGGATTACAGTGACTGTATGAAAGAAAGCAATAAGAAAGAACATCAAGATGCATGTTTTAAAGAAAAACAAGTGGAATACTATGAACGTTATTTTAAGATTAAATAGCGTTAACTTTACTCATTAAAGGAAAGTGTTTTATGTTTAGATTTTTTATATTGATTGCCATATTCAGTCTTTCAGGTTGTGCGACCAAGTACACTCCGGGTGAGATGAAAGCGCATTATAAACCGTACACACATTTTTCTGCTGGAACTGGTAATGGAGTGTTGGTGAAGGCGAGCAAAGGAACTCGTTTTTGGAAGATAGACGGTAAACGTATTGCAAGTATCCCATCAATGATGTTTGGGGGTGGTTACGACGCCATTAAAGTATCACCTGGAAAGCATTCATTTAGTGCATCAAGAGGCGTTGATTTAAATGTTAGAGGTGTAGAGTTGAAGCAAGGAAATGAATATTACTTGAATCATTTACAGGCAGACAAACGAATTTATTACTGGTTGGAAAATACTACCACTAAAGAAGTTGTCTGGGGTACGCGTAAAACTCAGGCTATGCTGGAAGAAAAAGAATAAACTTTCTTGAGTTATTTAAAAGCCGTTATGTTGAACATAACGGCTTTTTTGGTTTTTAGAGATAAAAACTTAAAGTTACGGAAAAACCCAATTGCCTTCTTGATTTGCATCGCTGGCGTTTAACCATACATGTGTAATGCCGCCTTTGGCGGTTTTTAATGCTTGGTTTTGCTGGCTGTTAATTGGCGCTGAAAATTCATAATCTCCTAACAGTGAACAGGCGTTTTGACCATCGCTCCAAACATCACTGTAAGTGGAAATTTGCCATTCTCCTGTTTGAGTATGTTGGCACGCGAAGAAATGCTGATTATTACAATAGGCATCGTCCCAGCGGCCATTCCCCCATTGCACTGCGCAATCTTGGTTGCCACCCCAGTTATTGGGTTCGTTCACATCCCATGACCAAACCCCTGCTGCCATGCGACCATCGTGATAGGTCAGATCATCAAGGTTCACAATGTTGCCGCCGTTAATAAATGCTTGGGCAACGTCATTGGCTTCGATGCGATTGACAGAACCATTGGTAAAGAACGCACCTATGGCGCCAATAGATGTGCGGTCTTCCCAAATGCGCTTTATGTCGCCTAAGCCGGTAAAGGCGAGATTTTTCATACCTGAATGAGATGAGCAACCTCCATCTTTCCATAGCACCACTTGTTTGCCGGCAGCTCGTACTTGGTTTTTCGTTAAGCTGTTAGGAATGGACTGGCAGCCATTGCTTGCATAAATTTTTCCTGCCAGTTTGTTATTTAAAATATTCAGCAACTCTTGGTGGTGGCCATCAGTGTGGTCTTCAAAATATAAAATGATCACTTCATTGGGGTTTTCATTGAGCCAACGAGCCACTTCCGCAACGCCATCTTTTACAAAACGATCGGTCAGGCTACAGCCTAGGTGTAAATCACCTACATCGACGCCTATGCCAGAGTGACATAATAATAGGTCTGTGCCCCATTCCCATGGCCAGCCGTGGGTGTGTGCCGTCCAGTGGGCATCCAGCTCGATAAAACGAGCGCCGATGCGCAGTTGATCATAAATAGAATGTTTTTGTTGTGGATCTAAATAGCGCGTGGCGTTGCGATAGGTTTCTGAGTTGTAGCTGTTATGGGAACCCAAGATATTGTTGTCAGCCAGCGGTGCATCGCTATCGAGTTTGCGTTGATGGGCTAGGGCTTTACCTGTCCAGCTGTTTTGAAAATCTGTTATCGGGTCGATTGATGCCGTCACTTGAGTGGAGGGCGTGTTGCTCATGGCAAAACTAAATGATGCGCAGGTTAGCCCTGCAAGAAATACCCAAGCTTTGGTGCGGAGTCCTTGTTTAATCATAGCGATCTCGTGTGAGTTGATGGGGCGAAATTATTATTGTTATGCCGGCAACAGGGCCGTATTAAAGGTGTAAGCCACACGGAAGAAGGTTGCAATTCAAGCAGGGTAAGTTGGCCTGTAGGGTGATGAACTTGGCCAACTTGGTATATGAGAAACCCAAGAAAATAAGAAAAGAGTATTACTGGAAAGGGTTGTGCGAAGAACTTCATTTCAAAAGCAATAAGCATGCAGCTAGGGTGAATTTCAGAGCGTGCTTGCGTTATTCGTGTGCAAGTTAGCGGAAGCGTCCTCAAGACAGGAGTCGTATAGAGCTAGTTGGCACATTGTCTTATGGCATCTGATTTCTAATGCAAAGCTATTACAATCTCCTTAAATAAGTGCAATAATACGAATCATTATCAATTGTATTAGTAATTAAGGGTGCTACATGAGTTTTTCTGTTGCCTTGCTGACCATGGCCGCCGCGGCTACCAACGCAGATAGCGTTGAATTGGATGACGTCATTATTTCCGGTAGCCGCTCTGCTGAGCGTGTTGCCACTATGCCTGCATCAATTGATGTATTAGATCAAGATGAGATCGAAGAGGCTTTAAGAATATCACCAGAAATTCAACAACTCCTGTCAATTAAGGTGCCAGGCTTCTCTCCTGCTAAAGCCAGTACAAGCAACTCAGGTTTGGTTTTACGTGGCCGTAACTCTTTGGTTTTGATTGATGGTGTGCCTCAGTCGACACCACTGCGCAATGGTGCACTAGGCGTGCGGACTATTGATGCAGCTGCTTTGCAGCGTATTGAGGTGGTTAAGGGTTCTTCATCATTATATGGTCATGGTGCTTCAGGTGGTTTGGTGAATTACATCACCAAGCAGCCAGATTCTGGTTCCGCATTCAGTGGGGATGTGGGTATCAGCACGCGTTTTTCTGCTGTGGATGTTGAGGACAGCGTCAGTAAGCGTATCGACTCAACGGTGAGCGGTACCATGGGGCAATTTTCTTATTTAGTAAGCGGCGCCTATGACAGCTATGGTCAGCAAAAAGATGCAGACGGTGATACATTGGGGTTGGTTTATGGCTTATCCGATTTAGATACCAAAAATATGTTAACCAAACTGGGTTGGGAGTTTACTGACACTCAGCGTATTCAATTAACTTATAACTACTTCGACTCAGAACAAAATACGAATTTAATCGACGAGACAGGTAGTTATGAAGAAGGTCGTAAGACCATTGCGGTTGAAAACAATACAGGCACAGCACGTCGTGGTGAGCCGCAAGGCCCGAATGATAATTACAACCTGATGCTTAAATATAATCACGATGAGATCTTCGCCAATACGTCCTTATCGATTGATGGCTACAAACAACGCATTGAAAATGTATTCTTCTTCAGTACTGCTTTAGCTAATCCTGATGAAGGTTATGAAGGTGGACAGTCTGTAATCCTTTCAGAAAAAGAAGGCCTGCGTTCTGATTTATCAACCGTGACAAGTTTTGGGAATTTCGAAAACCGTATGACGTACGGTGTGGATTTCCTTAAAGACGTCAGTTCACAGCCGTTAG
>JBFEWA010000240.1:0-5170 GCA_041546605.1 Bermanella sp. | reverse complement strand
TGCGCCCCTGTGAGTTCGAAATGAACTTGCACCTCCATTCAACTGATATTTTGCAAACTTGGCAACGACTTTTTTCGCTTTTTTTTACTGGCGTAAAAGGGCTAAACGAAATAAGTAAACGCCGTCAGCATGTGTTTAATGCGCGCGAATACGAATGCTGGATTGATCAGAAAAGCGCACGTTGCTGATGATCACATCCCCAAAGCTGCGGCCTGAGTCGTCACCTTTTACGCGCAAATTGCGGAACGCGATTTCTTCAATCTCAGAAGGCAAAGCCAGTTCGATGCTGCCATCGGCATTGAGTTTGGTTTGCTTATGATGGTTTTGCTTAACGCCTTTTACGCTGATGTCGGCATCCAGCACGCTGGCGATAGGATTAAGCAGTGACACCAGTTCATCCAGTGGGCCTAGCTTGTCCTCGTCCTGTTCACCTTGGGCTTGGCGTATTAAAGAGTTGAGGGCTTCTTGTGTGGTTTGAAAGCCTTTGCCGTCGATGCTGGCCAGTTCCAGATCGTCCAAGGCCTTTAATCCTTGGTATTCACTCATTTGTGAGATCTGACTGTCCTGTGAAGGCTGGTGGGTGGATTGACTGGCAAAGGCACCAAATGACATGGGGCCGAGTACCACAGCTAAGACGCCGGCCCATAGGCGGTGACGGCTTTGTTTTTTAAGAGCCTTGGTCAGTTGGCGCTCGGTTAAAACCCCTTGGTTAATGAGCACTTCACCTAGACGTAAGCCCGAGGTGATTTGAACTTGAAGGGCCGCATCTAATTGAGACTGGGTGATCAGTCCTTTCTTGATGAGGAGTAAACCAAGGCGGCTCTTCTGTAAATGTTCTGACATGGGGAATCCTAAACACGGTAATGATACAAACCTTTATTGATTTTGGTTGCCCATTGAAAAGCTGACAACCATGGGGATTTGACGCAAGCAATTAATACATAAGATAGGGTTTGTAACTCGTTGATTTATATGGAAAACATGGCATTACCAGTGCTTAAGAATTTGTTAAGCACATTCGTGCTAGTGTGGCATTGGCTTGGATTAATCAGGCCCATAGGAAAAATTCATGATGGGTTTTCAGGAACAGACCATATAGTGATATTTCCTCAAGTTTTGCAGGATTTTTTGGTATAGTGCCGCAGTCCATCTGCTAAGCTCGGTCTGAATTTGTACCAAAGCTATTTGGAATGGCCATGGCTATTGCCAAATCGTTTTGTTTAAGGAGTCTATATGTCTACACGTCACATCAAATTGTTAATCTTGGGCTCTGGCCCTGCTGGATACACGGCGGCTGTTTACGCGGCCCGTGCTAACTTAAATCCAGTGGTTATTACCGGTATGCAAATGGGTGGTCAATTAACCACCACCACAGAAGTGGATAACTGGCCCGGTGATGTTGAAGGTCTACAAGGACCTGAGCTGATGCAACGCATGCAAGCCCACGCCGAGCGTTTCAACACAGAGATTTTGTTCGATCACATCAACAATGTGGATTTGAGCAAAAAGCCATACACCCTAACTGGTGATCAAGGTACCTATACCTGTGATGCATTGATCATCTGTACCGGTGCGTCTGCTCAATACCTTGGTCTTGAAAGCGAAGAAGCATTCAAAGGTAAAGGTGTGTCCGCCTGTGCCACGTGTGACGGCTTCTTCTACAGAGGCAAAGAAGTGTGCGTGATTGGCGGTGGTAATACAGCGGTAGAAGAAGCCTTGTACCTATCGAACATCGCCAGCAAAGTACACGTGATTCACCGTCGCGATAGCTTCCGCAGTGAGAAAATCCTAGCGGACAAGCTGATGGATAAAGCCGCGAACGGCAACGTTGAAATTCATTGGTTCAATGAGCTAGATGAAGTACTCGGCGATGACATGGGCGTAACCGGCATTCGCATCAAGAACAACCAATCTGGTGAGAAAACCGAAATCGCTCTAGACGGTGTGTTCGTGGCCATTGGTCACACGCCAAACACTGAGATTTTCCAAGGTCAGTTGGAAATGAACGACGGCTACATCAAGGTACAAAGCGGTCTTGAAGGCAATGCCACACTTACCAGTAAAGAAGGCGTGTACGCCGCAGGTGACGTGATGGACCATACGTATCGTCAAGCCATCACTTCAGCCGGTACTGGCTGTATGGCAGCGTTGGATGCTGAGCGTTACTTAGATGGTTTAGAAAAGTAATCGGCCTGTAAAGCTAGCTGCATCGCTTATGCGGCGTTAAAAAAACTCGAAGCGTCCTCATGTATGGTTTATACACTGCGGAACTTCGAGTTTTTTGTGCCTGGCCTAAGCGTCTTCGCAAACGCTTTATGAGCTAGCGTGACTCGCTTTCAATGCATGCTGTCTAGGGGGCGCTAATGGATTCCAGTTTGATCAAGTGCAAGCCGTGACGAGATTGAACAGGGCCAATGACGGCACCGACGTTGGCGTCCATCATGGCTTCTAAAATGGATTTAGGCAGGGAGGTTTGATCCAGTTTTCCCCAGTCTCCACCATGAATGCGGCTTGGGCAGGCGCTGTGCTCTCTGGCCAGTTGCGCAAAGTCAGCTCCTTGTTCAATGGCCTTCATGATGGGCTCTACCAGTAATGGGGTTTTGAGTAAGATGTGTCGCGCTTCCATGATGACGCTCCATGCTTGGTTATTTTCAGTCTAGACTATTAACAGTGGATTCAAGTAGGTAGAATGCGTCGCCCACATGGCGCGCTTATGCCATACCGAACATGAGAATTAGGGGGAGTACATGGCTCGAGGTGGATTTCGTCGCAATAAGGTGCAAAAGCAGCAAGGGAAAGGGGAGTTGCAAGCGGTTGCCAGCGAAGGTCCTTTTATTGAGTGGGTTGGCAAACCTGAATACTTTCGTCATCAGTTAACCATTGATGGGAAAGAATACCGTTATGAAAGCGACAGCACGGATTTAGGTGTGGAAATCGGCGACATGGTGGTGTTTCGTTTTGTGGATCACGCGGATGGTCTGATTGTGGATCGTCGCTCTTTAGGTAAATGGATTGATCCAGCAAGCTTTTCTTAAGTAAACATTTGCGCAAAAAAAACGCCAGCTTAGCTGGCGTTTTTTTTGGTGCTGTTTGCCCTTAATTTGGCAGGGTGATGTTGAGCTCCAAGATGGATAATTGATCGTGATTATCAATTTGCACTTGGATGTCATCGTCTGCCACGTTCACATACTTTGATACCACCGCCATAATTTCACGCTGCAGTGCCGGTAGGTACTCAGGGGCATTACGTTGGTTGCGCTCATGGGTCACTAAGATTTGTAATCGCTCTTTTGCAACCGATGCGCTCTTGGGTGCATCATCCTTAAAAAAACCAAGTAGTCCCATGTTATCCCCCAAATACTCGAGCTAAGAAGCCTTTTTTCTGGGCTTCTAAGAAACGGTGTGGAATGTCTTTACCCACTAGGCGCTGTACCGCATCGCTATAGGCTTGGCCAGCGTCACTGCTGGACTCAAGAATAACTGGGGTGCCTTGGTTGGAGGCTTTTAACACGTCTTGGGATTCCGGAATCACGCCCAGTAAATCCACTGCAAGAATTTCTTCTACATCGGTGACGCTGAGCATTTCGCCATCGGCCACACGTTTAGGGTTGTAACGAGTCAGTAGTAAGTGCTCTTTTACTTGTTCGCCGTTTTCCGCTTTCTGGCTCTTGCTTTGCAAAATACCAATGATGCGATCACTGTCGCGCACCGAGCTCACTTCTGGGTTGGTCACAATGATGGCTTCGTCAGCAAAATACAGTGCCATTTGCGCACCTTGCTCAATACCTGCTGGGCTGTCACAAATAATGTAGTCGAATTCGGCGCGAAGCTCTTCTAATACTCGGCCCACCCCTTCTTTGGTTAGGGCTTCTTTATCACGGGTTTGTGATGCTGGCAGCACATATAGGTTTTCTGTGCGCTTATCTTTAATCAGGGTCTGCTTAAGGTTAGATTCACGATTAATGACATTCACAAAGTCATAAACCACGCGGCGTTCACAGCCCATGATGAGATCCAGGTTACGCAGGCCCACATCAAAATCTATAACCACGGTTTTGTAACCGCTCAGGGCAAGGCCTGTACTGATGGCTGCGCTGGTGGTGGTTTTACCCACACCGCCTTTACCGGAGGTGACGACTATGATTTTTGCCATGTGATGAGCTCGCTATGCAGGCAGGCCTGCTTTTACTAATTATTGTTCGGTGAGTATTTATTAAACGCTTTGTATAATCAAGCATTCGTCCTTGAGTTGTATGTGACAGGTTTTCTGCCAGTGTTCGCTGGCCAGATCGTCACTCACTTGATATTGCCCAGCGATGGCTAATAATTCGCTGGCCAATTTTTGGCAGGAGATACTGGCGGTTTGATCGCCATTGATGCCTGCCAAGGCGCGCCCATATAGGGTGCCATAAATATGTATGCTGCCGCTGGCCAGTACTTCTGCCCCTTGTCCTACGTTGCCAAAGATGACCAAATCCCCATCGGGGTTGATCACTTGCTGACCGCTGCGTACCGCTTGCTTCACCAACTTAGCAGGTTGTGCTTGCTTGGCAGCTGTCTTGGTGTTTTTTGTGGACTCATTAAATAGAGGCAGTTGTAAGTGCTCGGCGACACTGTGCTGGGCTTGATCGCAACGCAAACCCACAGGAATAAATCCCAGCGCTTTGAGCAATGAGATGAGCTGCTCGCTCCACTCTAGGGAAATAGGCTGCGATGGTAATTCAATGACGATGGGGGCGTTTTTCAGCAGCTGCGGGGCTTTGGCTAAACGCTGCTCTAAATCCCAAGCGATGGCGCTGAGATCTAAGCTGTCTAGTTGCAACAGGGTAAACGGGTGCAAACTGGCTTTAAGCTGTAATACCGGTTGTGAGTTGCGGGCCGCGTCCATGACATTTCCTTGCACAGGTAGAAGGTGGGCCAGTGGTGTCACTGGCCAGATACTTTACTGTGTTGTGGCTTACGCCTCAACGGCTTTTAGCGTCAGCGGGGCTTGTTCAAACTGAATGCCGGCCCAACCGTGTTTCATGAATTGGCGAATGTTCTGGTGATCATTACCATCTGGGGTGGCCAGTACATCGCGGTAGTGCTCACCAAAGCAGGCTAGTGCTTGCTCAGGGGTGAAACCGTTGAGACGGCCCAGCGCGAAGACTTTTAAGCTGCCTTCGTTTTG
>JBFEWA010000470.1:0-1967 GCA_041546605.1 Bermanella sp. | reverse complement strand
TTAATTTCTCCATTCCCATTTCTATACCCATATAGAAATAGGCCTTTATTCTTTGTTTGTCAGGCTTAACTAATCATTACAACGCACCAATTGACTCAAGAGCTTAAACGACGACACCCTTCTAACGAGTAAGCTAGCTATTGAGCCCAAGGGGCTGGTTTCTTTTGCACAAATGACATTGTCCCAGCCACTCCCTCTTCACCTTGCACCGCTACACTAAAGGCTTGTGCCGCTTCATCAATTAACTCTGACGCTTCAAACTCTGCCGCTTTAAGAATTAATTGTTTAGTCATCGCATTAGCCTGTGGCGCACAACTTTTAATTTGATCCAGAGTACGACCTAAAATCTGGTCCAGTTCAGCTTCGTCTTTGGCAAAGAAATGGCTAATACCCAAGCGCACGGATTCTTCACCACCGAAGCGCTCACCTAACAACGCCAAGCGACGAGTTTGTGTAAGACCTATACGTTTCACCACAAATGGTGCTATCTGTGCAGGTGGAATGCCTAAGCTGGTTTCAGGCAAACCAAATTTCGCTGACCCTGTGGCAATCGCCACATCGCTAACACAAGCCAAACCAAAACCACCACCTAATATCGCACCTTCTAAAACCGTCACTACCACCTGTGGGGTTTGATTCATTTTTAAAATCAATTCACCGAATTGTTTATTCAACTCAAAGTAAGGATCGCTGTCACTTTTTGCAGCTACGGCTCGCGCGTTAGCCATATCTTTAATGTCGCCACCGGCACAAAAGTGCCCACCTTCACCACGTACAATGACGGCTCGTACCGACAGGTCGGTTCGTAAAGCATCCAGCACTTGTGACAACTCACCGACCATGGCCAAACTCATGGCGTTGCGAGCCTGTGGTCGATCTAAAGTTAAATGCAACACCCAAGGGTTTTGCTCGTCCCGTTCTAACTGAATACAGGTGTAAGCTTGCTCTAACATGATGTCTCCTGTTTAAACTGTGACTATTTCGCTTTCTTAGGAAGAATATCCATGTACTTACAAATGATGCCCAGCATAATTTCATCTGCACCACCACCAATAGACGCTAAACGGCCATCACGATAAACCTGTGAAATAGGGTTATCCATGGTAAAACCCATACCACCCCAGTATTGCAAACAACTATCTGCCACCTCACGAATCAAACGGCCACCTTTTAATTTACACATGGACGCTAGTTTGGTGACGTCTTGTTTGTTAATCATTAATTCAGTGGCGCGGTAGGTTAATGCACGCAATGATTCAATTTCGGTTTGCAATTCTGCTAAGCGGAAATGAATCGATTGATTATTAATTAATGGTTGGCCAAAAGTTTTACGCTCGCGGCAATACTCAATGGTTTTCTCAACACATTGCTCTAGCGTAATCAAACCACTTGCCGCCCCCCATAAACGCTCTTCTTGGAATTGCAGCATTTGTAGCATAAAGCCTGTGCCTTCAGCGCCGATTCGATTACGTTGTGGCACACGTACATCATCAAAATAAACAGGCGCGGTATCACTTGAACGCATACCGATCTTGTCGATTTTTTCCCCTACCGTTACACCCTTGGTATTGGCTGGTACGATGATTAATGATTTATTTTTATGTGGTTTATCATCACTGGTATTGGCAAGCACACAGAAGAAATCCGCTTGTGTTGAATTAGTGATCCACATTTTTGAACCATTAATTATGTAATCATCTCCGTCTTTTTTAGCGGTGGTTTTTAAACCTGCCACATCTGAACCGGCACCGGTTTCAGAAACGGCAATAGCTGCCACATAATCACCAGCAATGGCCGGGGCTAAAAATTCTTCCTTTAGTTCATGACTACCAAATTTAGCAATGGCTGGGGTTGCCATATCCGTCTGTACACCAATTGCCAACGGCACTCCACCACAGGTGGCATAACCTAATGCTTCGGCTGCGTAAATATTATAGGAGTGATCTAACCCCATGCCGCCGTATTTT
>JBFEWA010000002.1:0-27893 GCA_041546605.1 Bermanella sp. | reverse complement strand
TGAAGGTGATGAATTCAGTAAATGGATAGATATATTTGTTGGAAATCTAATATATTATTTCACAACCGATGAGTCTGGGCATGCTATTAGCTTTGATATCTCTAGTGATTCGAGTTTACAGGATACAATTACTTTTAATGCATCTGATAATAGCGATAGCGTGATAGGTAAAATAAAGGTAGATCTACCTGCTCAATAAACAAAAAAATCCCGCTCTAGGCGGGATTTTTTATTTCAATGTCGTGCACTAACTTGCGCAAATGCCTTTCATTAAAATTTTATTGGTCCAATGTAAGAAACCATGAGAGGTGGAGAATTGCGTACTCACCGCCTGTAGGTCGCCTTGGCATTGCGATTCTAAATCCGCTTTTGCTTGATCCACATAGCCTGTATCAAACGCAAAGAATAGCACCACTTTTTGTTCGGCACGGGCTTCTACAATTTGGGTGTTTTGGGTTTTGGCGTGCATGCTTGAGCCAAAGCCATCAGAATGCACCATGTGAATACTATGGGTGCAACCTGTTAGCGCAAGCACTGCGATTAAACTGAATACTAGTTTTACGTTCATGTGACACCCTTACGCTTTTTTGCAATAGCCGCTGGCAATCACTTCACGTTTAAATACCAATACATAAGCTGTGGTTTGGTGTTTGGTTAACACGCCCGTAAGCTTACCGTTTGGGCATTCTTGTTTTAGATTATTAATGGCTTCATCCACAAAATCATTCTGCGTGGTCAAGCCTAGGAATAACCAATCGTGGGCGCTGGCGCTGACGAGTTGGCCTTTATCACTTGGGATTTGTGTCAAAGAAACGGAGTTCAAAGACATGCAGCCACTTAGAGTTAGAATAGCCGCTAGGGTAATGAATAAACGAGTCATTTTCTTTCCTTATAAAATACAGTCGGCGTCGATGCGCACAATTTCGCCACTCACTGGGCCGTAAGTTTTCGCTTCGCGGATGTTACGAATGCCGGTGATCTTTCCGGTTTTGCACTGTTGATACAGGGCGTCTAACACGTTTTCAGCATAGGTATCAAAAAACACTGGGTTGCCGGTGCGTGGGCCCATGTTAATGAGGGCTAAAAAGTCACGGATCTCTTGCAGTTGTTGGGTGCGTTTTGAGTGGGTGGCTAATTCGGCTGCCGCCCCTGCAATCACGGCCATTTCCACACCGGTTTCGCTGACTTTTACTGAAATAGGGGATAGGTTGCCTTTACTCTGATCGATGTCGCCGATTTGAACATGGTCCAAACGTGCGCATGCCCCGAGTAATAGCAAAGCACCCATAAGGATGAGCTTTTGCATGTTACAAAGTCCATATTGTTTGAGGGAGGCGCAGAGTAGCTAATCCTTGTCTTTGAGACAAGGATGGTTCAGAAAAAAGTCGTTTTAAATGAAGGGGTTAGCCACGCAGATCACGATGGGTCACTTCATAGCCACGATCTTTGTAGAACTTGAAGTGCTGGCGGGTTTGCTCAAGCACGGTTTCATCTTGGATCACAATCTCCAGCACACGAGCAAAGCGGCTAAAAAAGCTAGGTTGGGGCGAGCTTAGGTTAATCATCACATCAAAATGGTGAGCGGGATGATCTTGCCAGCCAATTTGCACCGGGGCACTTTGGGGCTCATTCACGAGATTGTGGGGTAAGAAGGATTCTGCTTTGTAGCTCCACATGAGGTCGTCCAAGCGCTGCGCTTGCTCGGAGTTTTCTACATGCACATAGACTTGGTGACCTTCTCCATAGGCTTTTTCACTGAGGCGACACGCAAACTGAAAACGAGCGAGTTCGTCAGTATGGCCTAAAATATAAAAGTCGATGGCAGTCATGGGGGTACTCATATGAAATCGGCCTTTAGTGTACATGCAGCCGAGGGGTTTCACCAAATCGCTCAAAGTGTATTTCATCTGGAAGGTATTCACCTAGACAAGGGGAAGGTGTGCCTGTATAAACTCCAGCCGATTCCAATACCAATAACAACAATAAAACGTCTAGATATTAAGCAGTAATCCCATGATCCGCCTAATCCGCTTTGTTTTGATGTGCACCTTAAAACTGGTGTGCGCCGTCTTTTACCGTTATCAATTGCGGTGGTTAAGTCATGAACAATTTGAACACTTCAAAGATGTGCGCTTAATCGTGTTTTTAAATCACACCAGTTTGCTTGAGCCGTTATTCATTGGCGTGGCGCCATTATCGGTATTGTGGCGTTTAAGTGGCGAGCTTATCGCACCGGGTGCAGATATTACGTTAAATGATCGTCCAATAGTGGGCCGCTTGTATCACAGTTTATTGCCGGGCTTGGTGCCCATTACCCGTAAGAAAGATGAGTCGTGGCATCACTTTATGAGTTTGGTAAGCAAGGACACCTTGGTGGCCATTTTGCCAGAAGGGCGCATGAAGCGAAGCACAGGCTTGGATAAACACGGTAATGCCATGACGGTGCGCGGTGGCGTGGCGGATATTTTACAAATCAAACAACATGGCAAAGTGCTGTTTGTGTACAGTGGCGGTCTGCATCATGTTCATGCACCTGGGGATAAGTGGCCGAAGGTGTTTAAAACCCTCAAAGCCAATGCTGAAATTATGGATATTCAAACCTATAAAGACAGTTTGAGCGTTCAACCGGATGAAGATTTTCGTGAAGCGGTGGTGGCGGATATGCAACGCCGTTTAGAAACCCACATCCCACATTAATAATGAAGACTTATAAAGTGGTGGTTTCGAACCATTGCTGCGCCAGTTGCACGCGTTTTTCTGGTGGCAGGTGCAATTCTTGTGGGCTTAAGCGCTCAATGGGTTTTAATCGGGTCAACAGGCCCGTGCCGTTGGCGATTTGAATGGATAGCCCTGGGCGCGCATTCAGCTCTAACAGCATGGGCCCTTGGTTTAAATCCAACACCATGTCCGCCCCTAAATAACCCAATCCGGTGACCTCATAACAGCGGGCGGCTAGGGTGAGTAACTCAAACCAGTTACTAACTTGTAATTGCTTTAGGGCTTGTCCGGTATCCGGGTGATGCATCACGCTTTCGCCGTTTTGTACCGCATGTAAGGGTTTGCCTGTGGCTATGTCTAAACCTACTCCCACAGCCCCTTGGTGCAAGTTGGCTTTGCCGTCGGAGGCGCGAGTGGCTAAACGCATCATGGCCATAACCGGGAAGCCTTTAAACACAATCACGCGAATATCAGGAATGCCTTCAAACGAATAACCACTAAAGTGGGTGTCGAATTCAATTAGCTCTTCAATAATGGCCACATCTGGTGCGCCACCTAAACTGTATAGGCCTGATAAAATATTGGAGACATGGCGCTGTAAATCGAGCAATGAAATGACACTGCCATTGGCTTTGATGAATTCAGTCTCACTGTGACGGGTTAAAATTAAAATCCCTTTGCCACCACTGCCTTTGGCCGGTTTAACGGCAAAGCCAGAACAGGTTTGTAAGCGTTGCGCTAATAGCGACACATCGTGTTGGTTTTCGATGGTGGTGATCAAATTAGGCGTGGTGATGCCTGCGTTTTGTGCCAACAGCTTGGTTTTTAATTTGTTATCCACCAACGGGTATAAGTGCCTTGGGTTGTGTTTGGCGATGTACGCAATGTTGCGCTGATTCATGCCAAGAATCCCGTGCTGCTTTAAACGCCAAGGCCACGCCAGCATGATTATTTAAACACCTTGAAGCGAGTCAGTTCTAATAGGCGGTAACCCGTGTACGAACCGATTAATAAAACCAAAGACAACACCACAAATTGAATGCCAATAAAATTGAAGGTGAGGTGGCGCACCCAAGGATCATTCATAGCCCAATACACGAGTATGGCGGTTAATAAGCTGCCGCCCCCTTGCACCATGACCTCACGGCCCCCTTCTTCTTCCCAAAGAATGGACATGCGCTCAATGGTCCATGACAAAATGATCATGGGGAAGAAGGTGATTTTTAAGCCTTCGGTTAAACCTAACTTAAAGGCCAGTACGCTAAAGACGCTGATAATGGCTATCACAGAGATGATCACCGCCGTAATACGCGCCACCAGTAATAAATTTAAACGGGAAAGATAACTGCGAATAAATAATCCCGTGGTGACCACCAGCAAGAAACCAATCAAACCTGTGAGCAACGAAGTTTGAATAAATGCCAGAGCAATCAATACTGGCATAAAGGTGCCCGAGGTGCGAATGCCAATAAGGATACGTAACAAACACACGATCAATGCGCCAATGGGAATCAGCAAAATGGTTTGAAACATGGCTTGCTCTTCGATGGGCAAGCTGTGAATGGAGAAGTTTAAAAAGTCATATTGGCTGGATAAATTCTGCGCAATATTGGCAAAAGTGGATTCTTCACGCTTGATCATGGAGAAGTGGATATTGGAATGCTGCCCACCGCTTATATCTAAAATCGGCCCACCGGTTTGTTGCCATAACAATAACGGCGCTTGTTTTTTAAGCTTGTAGTGATCTTGCGGCGTGGTTGGAAAATTAAAAATGGTATGTTCATTGTTGTCCCAAACTCTAAGAAGTGGAATCAAATTCTGGCGACGGCGACTGTCTTGCAATTGTAAGCCGTAAATCAAACTGGCAGGCACCTGTGCCTTGTGCAACATGTCCACAATTAATTGAGGCAGCTGTTCCGCATACTGCTGCTGCAATAATGCAATGGGTTGTTGTGGGCTTGGGGTTTGAAACTGTTTAAGTAGTTCGCGGGTGAAACTGAAGTTATCCGACGACGTGGCAAACGCATTGGCCAAGACGGTGTTGGCGGCATCATCGAACGGTTGAGGCAAGGAAACAAAAGGAATGCTGGGGGCAGGAATAAATTGATCCGCCTCGCTATCGCTGACTAATATTTCGGCGCGGTAAAACAGCACTTGTTTACCATTGGCGTGACGAATGGTCCATTGAGCGTGTGGTTGTGTGCCATCAATAAAATTCAGGCCATAGCCTGGGGATGCGGCGGCTTCTTTTAGTACCGTAAACCCTTTTTGATTGGAAGGGCGCGACATGGTGACGTTTACTGGTTTGTCTTGCGCCTGAAAATCCACCTTAGCTTCCACCGACCAAATGGTTTGGGTCTCCCCATACAACAGTGGTACTTCATATACCCAATGGCGATGCAAAATCAAAACGATGCCGATAAACAATAACGCGCCGGCCAAGAGAAAAAACGGAAGGCGTGGTGTTAAGCCATGAAGTCGCATATTAATTCATCACTGTGTGCATGCCGTGAATGGCATTGCTTTTAGGTGGGATGAGTTGAGTGGTGTCTTGGGGCGTGTATTTAGGATGAATAAACTGACGAGAGACATCAATCAAAATCACATCACGTAAAAACTCACGGCCCAATAAAATGGGGTACGCCATTTGCGAGCGATCCGTTAGGGTGAACTCGGTGTCATAACGTAAATCCTGCCCCATGTTCACCGTAAGGGAAACCACAGGGCGGCGTTCTGGCTCAGGAGATGATGCTTGTCGAATGAGCACGTGACGCACCACTTTAGCCTCTACCATGATGGCTTCCGCTTCATCGTCGTGTTGCAAACGAAAACGCACCCAGCGTTTCTTGCCGTTGCGTTCAAAGTATTCAATGTCCATAGCACTTAACGAAGAGGTAGCTGCGCCACTGTCTACGCGAGCTTGGTAATGATGCCCAGGTGGTGAGAGGTAAATCCATTCATTGGCGCCCACAATGACTTTGCCATCGTATTCATAGGTGGATCGGCTGGGCTCGCTGCAATGGGTATTGGTAAAGCCGGGAGTGGCGGCGGTGAGCATGTCCAGTTGGGCTTGAATCTGTTGCAAGGTGGCCAGTTGTTGGTGGCTGCTAGCGGATGTGGCTTGACCTTGGCATTGCTTGGCCAATATTGCTTCGATGGATTGTGTGGTGAGGGCCCGATGTTCCTGCGAAGGCCAGAGACTACATCCGTTTAACAATAGCATCACCAGTAACAAGAAAGGGCGCACTGGCTGGTAACTCCAAGATCAAAAGTGGCGCACATTTAACCACAAACCCGATTAAGAAAGGAATCACTGCCGCGTTTGTTTGCCAAATTTAACCAGTCACTTTGATGAGGGTCACAACTTGACCTTTTAGGTTGAACTGTTATGTTTTCGCCATTCTAATCTTGGCTACACGGAAGTCCCTTATGCCTAACCCCGATATTGATTACACCCGTCAGATTGATGAATTTGAAAAGTTAGTGGAGCGTAATCGCTGGCAGGTAAAGGCCTTGCCGAAATGGTGGCCTGGGGTGAAACGCAAGCCTGTGATCATCAGCGAAGGGGACTCCTGGTTCGATTTTCCCGTAAAAAGCCTCACCGATGTATTGGGGGTTCTGTTGCGTTATAGCGTGGGCTTGAAAAACTTTGGTATGGACAGCAAAACCAACGTCATTGATTTTCTAAGTCGAGACAAAAAACTCGATGGGATTTTTTTGCGTCTAGAACGCAGTGGCGATCACGCCAAAGAGTTGATGGCTAAACAGCCAGACAGACGCAACGGCGTGTGGGAAAAGAAGTTTCCATCGCAAACCTTATACACAGCCCTGCAAAATAAAGCGGTGCGCAAACATTTGGATGCCATTGTGTTAAGTGCCGGCGGTAATGACATGGTGGATGCCGTGCGTCATGGTGTGATTCAAGCGTATCAAGGGGATTGGCAGCAATCCTATGATGCGGATTTATTGGCCATGGCTGCACAAGAAATCGTGCAGTACTTTTTACAAGCCATCTTGTATCGCGATGAGTTTGCGCCAAAGGCGCACATGGTTACCCACAGTTATGCCTATGCTGTGCATTTGCATCGTGGTACCACCACAGAGTTTGATTTTTCTGAAGCGGGCAAGCTCATTAAAGAATTATTAAAGTTGCTTAAAGCGGATATGATTTTAGCGCCGCTGAAAATGATAGGTATTGATCTGACGGACATGGGGGATCACCAAATCATCAGTGAAGCGCGCTTACACACTACTTTTGATGAGTTAGGCTGGCCAGCGAATCCAGTGGATGAAGATGATCCTAGAAGTGGCAAAGGGGTGCATCCAGAACGTGCGGCGTTTATTCGCATCATGTTAGACACCCTTTACAACGAGATGCAGCGTTTGCCCCAAATATACCAAGCGCAAACAGGTAAAACCCTAAAGAACTTTATCTGTTTGGATGTGCGTAACGAGGTGCAAGATGCCAAGTACTGGGCAGATTTCATTCACTTAAACGGCGATGGCTATAAAATCATTGCGCGTAAATTTAGAAAGCACTTACAAGAATGCTTAGCCTGATTGTGGACTAAACTCACAATATCAAGGTGAGGGCTAATCATGGATAAGCACAGTGTTTATGGGGTTTGTGTCATGGTGCTATGCGCGCTGGCGGCTGGTTGCAGTATTCATTACTCTCCAGAACATGGCGGGCATAAGGATGGTCATGGTGGGCATGGAGGTGTGGTGATTGAAATTCCACAGAAAAAGCCTGAAGTGAAACCCATACCCAATTAACATTAATGCGAAACCTACCCCATAAAAAAACCGAAGCGGTTATTCACGAGCTTCGGTTTTTTTATGCTTAGATTAATCACTAATTCAATCGTTTAATTGAAAAGCGCATTAGATCTTATTGGCTAGGTAGTTCACCAATAATGGCACCGGACGACCTGTGGCTCCTTTGGCTTTACCGCCTGAGTTCCATGCGGTACCTGCGATATCCAAGTGCGCCCATTTTTGCCCTTCAGTGAAGCGACTCAAGAAACACGCAGCCGTGGTGGCGCCGGCTAGCGGGCCGCCAATGTTGGCGATGTCCGCAAAGTTGCTGTCCAGTAATTCTTGATACTCTTCTTGCAGGGGTAAGCGCCATACGCTGTCACGGCTTGACGTGCTGGCTTGAATTAGCTCATTTGCTAGTTCTTCATCTTCTGTGAATAAACCACTGTTCACGCGACCTAACGCGGCCATACATGCGCCAGTTAGGGTGGCAATATCCACAATGCTGGCAGGCTTGTAGGTGTCGATGGCATAGCTTAATGCATCGCATAACACCAAACGGCCTTCGGCGTCGGTGTTGAGGATTTCGATGGTGGTGCCGTTCATGGCTGTCACAATGTCACCGGGTTTGCTGGCGTGGCCAGATGGCATGTTTTCCGCGGCGGCGATCATGCCCACGAAATTAATGGGCAGTTCTAGCTCAATGATGGCCAACATGGTGCCTAAAACGGATGCGGCGCCACACATGTCGTACTTCATTTCATCCATGCCGGCACCGGGTTTTAAACTGATGCCGCCGGTATCAAAGGTGATGCCTTTGCCCAGTAATACGTGGGGAGCATCGCCTGCTTTGCCGGCCATGTATTCCATGCAGATGATTTTGCCTGGCTCGATGGAGCCTTTGGCCACAGATAAAAAGGAGCCCATGCCCAATTCTTCCATTTGGTCTTCATCGAGAATTTTTGTGGCAAGCTTGTCACTCAGAGTGGCTAATTTATCCGCTTCGTCAGCGAGATAAGACGGGGTCACCACGTTAGGCGGCATGTCACCCAGTTTCTTGGTGAAGGCCATACCTTTGGCCAAGGCTTGACCAAATTTTAAATCAATTTCAGCTGTGTTGTCGGCGATCAGAGTAAGGCTTTCAATCTTCTGTGGGTTGTCGTCTTTTTTACTTTTGCACTCATCAAAGTGATACAGGGCGTCTTGGAAAATTTGCCCCACTTGTTTGTAGGCCCATTCAGTATCAAAACCTTCTACCGATATGTCGTTAATATCCATGGCGGCATCGGTGGCGGCACTGGCTTTTAAGGCTTTTGCGGCTTCTGTGATGGCTTTGCAAAAATCTTTGGCTTTCATTGGACTTTTACCAGAGCCCACTAGAATTAAACGAGGGCCGTTGGCTTGTGGAATCACTAAGCAATCACCTACCTTGCCTTTGAGATCTTGGCTTTGGCGTAATTGGGTGATGTAGCTGTTAAGTTGGGCGTCAATGCTGGCACTGGCTTTTGGTAAATCCCCTTCACTGGGCACAAATAAGATAACCGCTTGGCCTTGGTATTCGTTAATTGGGGTTTGGCTGACGCTAAATTGCATATTGTCTCCGTATCCGGTTTTAGAAATGAGCACCGGCTGTAGTTCTGAATAGGATTTTCAGGGATAATGCTGAGTCTACTTGAAAAAGCCGATTTTTCCATAGTGCGCCAAGTTTATTCAATGGCATCGGCCTGTTCGCTAAAAGGAATGTGTTTTTGATTTTAACTCGTTATTTCCTCAAAGAGTTACTGACCTCAACGTTTGTGATTACCGGCATTTTGATGTTGATTGTGGTCAGTGCCCGTTTGGTGGTGCACTTGAACGACGCGGTGGCCGGCATTATTCCTCCTGAAGCTGTGTATTACACCATTCTGTATAACAGCCCAGGCTTTCTGCAATTGATCTTGCCGTTAGGTTTTTATATTTCCATTTTGCTGGTGTATGGGCGTATGCACAGTGAAAACGAAATGACGGTGTTGTACGCAACTGGGTTTGGCCCAAAACAAATTTTCCGCATCACCATGGCCCCTGTGGGTGTTATGGTGATTTTGATCGGGTTTTTAAGTTTGTGGGTAGCGCCCACGGCGGCGCAAAAATTAGACGCCTATTACCAAGTCCAGCAACAAGAAAGTGAGTTTTCCTTTATTACCCCAGGACGCTTCAACGCCATTGGTAGTAAAGGGGAAAAGGTCTCTTACGCGCAAACCTTATCCGCTGATCGCAAGCAAATGCAGAATGTGTTCATGGCGGATGGTAATACCATTATTTTAGCGGAATCAGGTCGCCAATATGTGGATGCCAAGACGGGCTCGCGCTATTTGGAACTCACTCAAGGTCGTCGCTTAACCGGTGAACCAGGGAAACAAAAAGTCGAAACCCTTACGTTTGATAAGTACTCCGTGAAAATCGCAGAAGAAAGCTCCGTGGCGAAAAAAGCCAAAGCCGAAGCGGCCAGTACTTATGAGCTTTTCAAAAGCAAGCACCGTCGAGATCAAGCGCGTTTGCATTATCGCATCGGCTTATTTTTGTTAGTGCCGATTATCGTGTTAATTGCCTTTCCATTAAGTCACGTGCAGCCCCGTCAAGGGCGCTACGGCAAAATGCTGCCAGCCATAGTGATTTATATGGTGTATTACACCATGCTGATTACCGCTCGTAAGTGGATGGAGCAAGGGCAAACCCCGTTATGGATGGGGCTGTGGTGGCTACATGCCATCTTCATCACTCTAGGGGTGTTATTAATGATGTGGCCATCGTGGCGCGTGAAACTCAGCCGTCGTCGTGCCAATAAAAAAGCCCAGCAGGTGAGCCATGCGTAAGATTGATGCCTATATTCGTTCATCCGTTATTAACGCGATCTTAGCGGTATTAGTGGTGCTGGGCATGTTGGACATGATCATCGCCTTGTTAAACCAGCTAGATAACATTCGCAGCACCTATAGTTTTTGGGATGCCCTGTATTACGTGGTGGCCTCCAGTCCGACTCGCTTATACGAGATGATTCCCATGATCACCTTGATCGGCTGCTTAGCGGGTTTAGGCAGTCTTGCTACCCACAGTGAGCTAACCGCCATTCGTGCGGCAGGGGTATCCACACACCGCATTATGTTTTCGACCTTGAAAGCCGCTTCCATCATGATGGTGCTGGGCTTGGTCATGGGGGAATACATAGTGCCGGATCTTGAGCGCATGACCACCAGTTTCCGCACCATCGCTCTCGGGCGTGAAGTGGCTTCGAGTAATTCGGGCAAAGGCCATTGGCACCGTGAAGGCGACAACTACATGCGCTTCGCTGCCATTGAGCCCAATGGTGTGCTGCACGGTTTAACCGTGTACGAGTTTGATGGGGATAAGACCCTTAAATCCATGACCCACGCGAAACGGGCCATTTACCAGCGTGGTGAATGGAGTATGGAAAAAGTCACCATTACACAATTGGATGAACTAAGCAGTACCAGTATTCAGCGCCAAAGCGATACCTTTAAAACCGAGCTGACCCCAGAACGTTTAAAGTTTGTGGCCCAAGAACCCAAGGATATGGCCATCTCCACCTTGTATAACTATGGTAAGTACCTAGATGCCCAAGGCCTTGGGGGCGGTGAATTTAAGTTGGCCTTCTGGAAGAAAATTCTGCAGCCTGTGAGCACAATTGCTCTGGTGTTAGTGGGCATTAGCTTCATCTTTGGGCCCTTGCGCTCAGTGACCATGGGTCAGAGGTTATTCAGCGGTATATTGGTGGGTCTGGTGTATAAAATCGCCGTGGACTTACTAGGACCCATGGGGTTGTTGCTTGGCATAGGACCGTTATTGGCTAACCTTATTCCTATCATCTTATGCTTTATTTGGGGTGGTTGGATGTTGCGGCGGGCCGGTTAAACGGGGCTGAAGTGTAAACGGGCTGTGTGTTTTTTGCTCAGCTCGGGGCTTGCTCTTCGTGCTGTATCCTGTACACTGCGCGGCCAATTTAAAGCTGACCAATTAGTCAGGCAGTCACGATTAGGTATCGTTTAATGGATAAAGTCTACATTAGCGCCCAGCAACTTCTGGAAGATTCTTTTCAGCTTGCCATTCAAGTTTATGAAAGTGGCTTTCGCCCTGACTATATAGTGGGTGTTTGGCGCGGCGGTGCCCCGGTTGGCATCGCAGTGCAAGAATTGTTACATGTGTTTGGTGTCGAGTCTGACCATATTGCCATTCGTACATCCAGCTACACAGGCATTGGTGAGCGCGGCAAGGTAGTTCGCGTGCATGGTTTAACCTATTTGATTAAGCGCCTAGAAAGCGAACACAACCTATTAATTGTGGATGACGTGCACGACAGCGGTTTAAGTATCGAGCAAACCATTGTTGAGCTAAAACGAGCTTGCAAGAAAAACACGCCTCAAATTCGTGTGGCTACCCCTTACTACAAACCTAAGAACAACAAAACTGATCGCGTACCGGATTATTATGTGCACGAAACCGATGAGTGGTTGGTGTTCCCTCACGAGATTGATGGTTTAACCACAGACGAGTTACGCGCCAATCGACCAGAGCTAAGTCACATTGCTGATCGCATTGATGAAATCAAAAACCAATAAGCTTTGCATAGGATTGGTTGCATAAAAAAAGAGCGCTAGGCGCTCTTTTTTTATGGGTCGGAGTATAAAAAGCCAAAGCTTTTTTTATAACACCTCAGATTTTAATTGTGGGTACTGTTCGGCCTCTAAACGCGGGCCAAATTGACTCACCACTTGTGCGCTGATTTTACTGGCAAGATTACCCGCTTGCTCCCAGCTGTGACCTGCGGTTAGTGCATATAGGAAGGCACCGGCAAAGTTATCACCCGCGCCATTACTGTCTACCGCAGTGACGTCATTAGGGGCGATTTCGATCACGCGTTCGCCATCAAACAATACTGCGCCTTTTGCTCCACAGGTAATGGCGAAGGTTTTCGCCACATCTTTAAGCGCCACCATGGCAGCGCTTAAGTTTTCCGCGCCAGTAAAGCCAAGTGCTTCTTCTTCGTTACAGAATAATAAATCTACGCCATCACCCAGCATCTCAACTAGGCCATCTTTGAAGAACTGCACCATGGCAGGATCAGAAAACGTCATGGCGGTTTTTACTTGGTTTGCTTGAGCAATGCCTTTGCATTCAATGGCAGCATGACGGGCGCTGTCGCTGCTTACTAAATAGCCTTCAATATATAAGTACTCACTGTCTTTTAAGGCCGCTTCATTGATGTGACTGTGGTTTAAGTCCGCGGTGATACCCAAAAAGGTGTTCATGGTGCGTTCGGCATCAGGGGTGATCATCACCATGCATTTACCGGTGACACCGGATTCGCGGTCGGCACCTAGGTTGGTGGCAACACCCGCACTGGTTAAATCTTTTACATAAAAGTCGCCGGTTTCATCGTTGGCCACATTGCAGGTGTAAAAGGTGTTGGCCCCAAGGTATTGAGCAGCAAAGATGCTGTTGGCGGCACTGCCACCGCCGGCGCGCTTTTTAAGGCCAAATTCTTCAGTGAGTTGCGCTAACAGTGCTTCTTGTTGATCTTGATCGATCAGGGTCATTTGCCCTTTCTCGATGCCCGCTTTGGCGAAGAAGGCGTCGGTTACTTCGAATTCTTTATCCACAAGGGCGTTGCCGATGCCGTAGATATGGTACTTGGCCATGTTGTTATCTCTTTTATAGTGGGGCAGTGAACTGCCTGGCGAGTGTGAGTCTAAAAACCCAAGAGTTTAGCAGGGTGTGAAACCAGTGGGAAATTGCCGTGAAACTTCGGTTATACTCCCACCCCATGAATAAGATGACCTCCTCACGCACAAAGACATTTTTCTCCTGGGCCCTAAAGCTATCCCTAGTGGGTATGGTGGTGCTGGCCATATTGCTGGCGTATCTGGATGCCAAGGTGCGAGACAAGTTTGAAGGTAAACGCTGGGCGTTACCGGCGAAGGTGTTTGCGCGCCCGTTGGAGTTATACCCAGGGCTGGCGCTAAAGCCTAAATACCTGATTCAAGAATTAGAACAAATTGGTTATCACCGCGTGCCCAGTGTGGTGACGCCTGGGCAATACAGCTTTGATGGCCAAGAGATGGATATCTTCCGTCGCTATGTGACCCTATATGATGGGGATGAGATCTCTGCCCGTATTCATATTCGCTTCAGCGCAGGTGCCATTGATGGCTTATGGTTGGATGGCCAGCCGGTTCCCCTTGCGCGTTTAGAGCCTTTATTAATAGGTGGCATTTATCCTAAGCACAATGAAGATCGCCAACTGATTCAATTAAGCGATGCACCCAGTCTTTTATTAAAAACCCTGGTGGCGGTAGAAGATCGTGATTTCTACGATCACTTTGGCATTAGCATTAAAGGCATTGCCCGTGCATTAGTGGTGAATGTGCAACGTGGCGGTTTGGTGCAAGGGGGCTCCACCTTAACTCAGCAGTTGGTGAAAAACTTTTTCTTAACCCGTGAGCGTACACTAGTGCGTAAAGCCACCGAAGCTTTAATGGCTTTATTAGTAGAATTCCATTATTCCAAAGAGGATATTTTAGAAGCCTATTTAAATGAGGTGTATCTAGGACAAAGTGGTCGTCGTGCCATTCATGGTTTTGGATTGGCCAGTCAGTTTTATTTTGGTAAACACATCAGTCGTTTAACTCCTCCAGAAATTGCCACCCTAGTAGGCATGGTAAAAGGCCCAAGTGTATATAACCCAAAACGTAAACCAGAAAACGCCATGGCGCGTCGTAATGTGGTGCTAGGGGTTATGAATGAACAAGGGCTGATTAGTGATTACGAATTGGCCGTGTGGGAAAAACGCGAATTGGATGTGGTGCAATACTCGCAATATCAACGCATCGAATACCCAGCGTTTTTAGATTTAGTGCGTCGCCAATTACGCAGCGATTACGCCGATAGTGATTTAACCAGTGAAGGTTTACGCATCTACACCAGTTTAGATCCTATCGTGCAGCGCAGCGCCGAGGATGCCATGAGCAAACGCTTGGCAGCCTTAGAAAACGGCTACCGTATGCCAGAAGATTCTCTGCAAGGTGCAATGGTGGTGGCCGGCACCGAAAGTGGCGAAGTGGAAGCGGTAGTGGGGGATCGCAATCCAAGATTCTTTGGTTTTAACCGCGCCTTAGATGCCAACCGCTCTATCGGCTCGTTAGCCAAACCTGCCGTTTACTTAACCGCATTGCGCCAGCCGGAATTCAATTTAATTACGCCACTGGATGACAGTGAAATTAAAATTGCCGGTGCCAATGGTAATGTGTGGCAGCCACAAAACTATGATAAAGAAAGTCATGGGGTGGTGCCCTTGTATCAAGCCATGGCTACCTCGTTGAACCAAGCCACTGCTCGTTTGGGATTGCTGGTGGGCTTAAAAAATGTGGTGCAGACTTTTTATGATTTGGGTGTCGACAGAGACGTACCGGAATTCCCGTCCATTGTATTAGGTGCGTTTGAAATGAATCCATTCGATGTGGCCCAAATGTATCAAACCATTGCCGCTTCTGGATTTAAAACACCACTAAAAGCCATTCGTGGTGTGACCACAGCCGATGGGCAATTGTTGAGTCGTTATGGTTATGACGTGAAACAAACCATTAAAACCGAGCCCATTTATTTATTACAAAAAATCATGCAACGCGTGGTGCAAGAAGGCACGGCCCGTTATTTGAATACGCAATTCGATGAAGGTTTGAACCTAGCGGGTAAAACCGGCACCAGTGATAGTCAGCGGGACTCATGGTTTGCAGGCTTTAGTGGTGACAAGCTGGCGGTTGTTTGGGTGGGTCGTGACGATAACGAATCCATGCCTTTAACCGGCGCCAGTGGAGCATTAAGAGTGTGGGCGCAAACTTTTAAAGATTTGCCGCTAAAGCCCTTGTATCCATTGCCCACCGAAAACATAGTGCAAGAGTGGGTCAATGTTGCAGAAAACGCCATCAGCAGTGAAGACTGTGACGGCGCGGTACAGTTGCCATTTATTCAAGGTCAGTTACCATTGCACACTCAAAGCTGTGTTATCGAGCAAGGGACAGATAAACCCTGGTGGTCGCGGCTGTTTAATTAAAGGAAAGATCATCCTCTATGAAGTTTGTTGTTGTAGTATTGGTTGCGTTTTTATCTGCCTGTAGCTTTCAGCCTTATCAGTCCATGGATTACATGCAACAAAGCAGTGAAAGCTTAGCGTTGTTGCCCAATTGGTATCATGAAAGCCTAGGTTTGCAATTAAACGGCGGGAATGAATACCCAGAACAACAAGCCCTAGCCACCTTGTTACAACAAGCGGATTTAGAATTCATACGTGGAAACTATCAAGCCAGTCAGATTTTATTAGAGCGTGCTCAACGCATCTCCACTCGTGAACCTAGCGTATATGTGCGTTTGAGTTATTTGTTTTGGTTGAGCGAGAATGTGGATTCAGCGGAACAAATGGCCCGCCGTGCATTGGCGCTTGTAGTGCGAGATGCTCCGGCCACAGAAGAAGTAAAACGCTTACTTTATACCATTCAAGCCAATCGTTATTAATCATTGAATGCAAAAAAGCCCTTAACGTTTTGGCGTTAAGGGCTTTTTTATTTTTACTTTTTAGTAGAACTAAGTAAGTGATTTTTATTTTAATCTAGCTATTTAGATTTTGGTTCACGTATCACTTGTGTGTCGCTGTATCTGTCATGCCAAGTGAGTTTATCTTTATCGATTAATAACCACAGATAGCCAAGACCCAATAATCCAAAAGAGGCGATGGACACTAAAAAGCGCAGCAGGCACTGGGTGAGCGTCAGTGGACCTTTATTGCGATTCAGTAAACGTAAGCGCCAAGCTCGCATGCCCAAAGTTTGTCCGCCACGGCGCCAAAAGTGAGTGTTAAACCATAAAGTGGCAATGAATAAGGCGCTGGGTAAAAACGGGTTGTGGGGGTTAGCGTGTTCCCCTTGGTTGGCGGCTACGAAAACGATACCGATCAAAAACCATAAGCCCAAGACTAACAAGGCGTCATATAACAGGGCGGCAAAGCGTACGAGTACACCGGCATTGGTAACCGTAATAGAAGAATCTTGCGACATAGGGGTTCTTAAAAGTTGTAGCCAAAATCAAAGGATAGGTTGAATAGATCGGCATTTTCACCATTAAGAGAATTGCTCAAATCTGTATCAACACGCATTAATAACTGGCAATTGTACCACGAATAGCCCAATCCGAAATCCAGCTGGGTGCCATAGGCATTAAAGTCTGAGGAGTCACGCAAGTAGCGATTATGGAAAACGCCACCACCAATATAGAACTGCCAGCCCTTTTGTAGGTTGGTGCTGAGAATGACAGATGCATCCAAGCCGAAATAACGGGTGTCTTCATAGCTCGGGCTTTCGTACATCATGTCGTGCTGTCTATCGTCAATGGTAACCCTGTTAAGTCGGCCCATTTCTAACGCGTATAGGGTGGCAAAATGGCGGCTATGGGCCGCTTGTAGACCCACTCGAAAGCCATGAAAATTTTGATGTCGGGAAACGTCTGCACTGCTGAAGTAGTTGTAAATGTTATGTTCTGGGGTCGTGATTTCATGGAAATGACGACCAATGAAAACGGTGTATTGATGATCCTTTGTAGGAGGCGACGATTTAAGAGTATACCCGCTGGTTTGGTTGAGATGAGATGTGCTTGCTGGGTTGGTGTGATTAACGATATTGGATATGTCCTGCTGAGCAACCACTAAAACCGGGCCTTTTGCTAGTTTGATTGTGTAGCTGTGGTCGCTAAAGTTCTGCTCGATGAGTTGACCGCGAAGCACAGAGCCATCTTTTTTGTAGATGATATCTTCTGCGGTAACGCTGAGTGCCGAAAGGCTAAACAGTAGCATGGAAAGAGCAAGGTAACGCATTATGTATCCAATTTATTATATTAGCGATCTCTAAACTTCATGTTTTGGCTGCTTGGATTGGAGATAGCTGAAAATGACTAATGAATTTAGCTTAGTTTTCAGGATGTTGAAACGGCATATGCCCAAACAATATTAAAAGTTAAACCCCAATTGCAGGTGCCCAGTACTACTGGTGACGTTGTCGGCATAGTCGCCACTATTCAATAGATTAATGCGCAGTAGCAGTTGTAGGGTTTGCCAGCTATAGCCTAGTCCTAGATGGAAGTCAGTGCCACTGGCCTCGAATGTGGCTTGCTCGGTGGAATACGCCTCGCTGTATGCACCAAGCCCAGTGAAGAATTGCCAGCCTTGGTATAGGTTTGTGCTTAAGATGGCTGCTATCTGAGCACTGGTGTAGGATTCATCGGTTAACTCTCCCTCTGAATAAGTAACCGTATTACCAAAGCTATCGGTATCGGTGCGCTCACTGTATGAACCGATATTCAAATCGGCATAAATGGCGAAGTGTTGATTAAAATTGATTTGCCCGCCTAAATTTAAACCTGTGTAGATGTATTCGGTTTCCATAAAAGTACTGGTGGTTTTTAAGGTATGGCTCATGGTGCCAATGTAAAACGTACCACGAATGGGTTTATCTTCAGGGGATTGAGCAACCATAGCAGGCTGAAGCTGCGGGCTCTGGGTAATGCTGGGGTTGTTGTTGATATTAATGTTAACCCCAGAGTTTGCTTGGCCTGAGTTTAATGGTGCTTCTTTGGTGATCTTAGTGATGTCCTCTCGACTCACACTGAAGATACTGCCGCCGTCTAAGCGAATCTTATAGCGCCCATTATCAAAGTCTTGCTCCACCAAAGTGCCCCGTAACACACTGCCGTCTTTTTTATAAATCACATCTTGTAAGGTTTGAGCGACCACCGTTTGTGTTAATACGGTAACGAGAATTAATACCAAGAATTTCATGGGCATTCCTTTAGCTGTGTATGTGATTAAGCATAGGTTAGCCTCTAAAGAACATCATCTTACTTGCACAATATAGTGATATATCAGTAGTTATTCTGAATGAAAGCTATGTTGCGGCAGATTTTGCCTTAGTGAATAACCCCATGGGCGGCGGGAATGCCGTTGTTTGTATGGAGCAAAAAAGGTCTGGGGTATAAAAAGAGCTGATTTCTCTCGAAATCAGCTCTTTAGCGTTTAGTAGCAGTACCACTAGGTTTGAAACAGTGAGCCTAGGACCTGTCCCTAAAAGCAAAAACCCGCTAAATATTTCTATTTAGCGGGTTTTTAGAATTTGGTGGCAACACCGGGATTTGAACCTGGGACCCCATCATTATGAGTGATGTGCTCTAACCAACTGAGCTATGTTGCCTTTGAAACGGCGCGCATTATTGCCATTTGCGGTCATAGTGTCAAGTAAGTTTTATGACTTTTTTCAATGACTTAGCTGTCTTGGCCCGTGGCCTAGGTAAATCGGGGCTTTGCTGGGGATGGGCGTATATCACTGTTTTGGCTTGGCCATTGTGCGGATGGGCTTTCGCGGGTCTGTCTTGGAGATTTTTAGGGGCTTTTGCATGGGCTAAGGGGCTAAAATGCTCGAGATTGTTGGGCAATCGGGCTTGAAGTTTGCCGTATCTATTTGATTTATTAGCAAAAATTGACACCTTGTCGCATTCTGGATAATTCCTTTGTTGCCCTGGGATAATTGCTGGTAGTATGAGTTTTGGTATGATTTTTATAACAATAAGAAGCTTGTGTAAGGTTACTTAGTATGCAAAAGCTCAGTAGAGTGGAGTACAACACGGCAGCGCTGCAGCGCTTGGTTCGAAGCGTCACGTTCTTTAAAGACATCGTAAAAATGAACCCTGAGCAGTTTGACTTGCTGCTGAGCGTAAGTGAGTTTGTGCAAGCGCAAGCAGGGGAGGCGGTATTAAAGAAAGGCAATCAAGACCAGGTGCTGTACTTCTTGTTAAAGGGCCAGATGTCTGTGTATTGCGAGGACGAAGGTCAAAGTCTGAACATTATCAATCCCGGTGAGGTATTTGGTGCCCTTTCCATGGTGACGGGTCGTGGTCGCAGTGCCACGGTGAAAGCCGAATCCGATGTGATTTTATTGGGTATTGATTTCAAATACTTTAACGATGTGGATGACTTTAGCTTATTCACATTGGACACCAAACTCATTGCATACCGCATGATGGTGCATAACATTCGCTGGAATTTAGAGGTGAATAAGATGCAGCATCCAACCCACGAGCTGAATAAAAAGTTACTGAGCATTCCATTGTATAAAGGTGAGAAAGGAGGCCGTGAAGAGTTGATGGCCTTGCATGAGCAATCCCGTTTGATGGCGGATCTTTTGTGCGAATGGAATGATGATTTAAATGTTCAGCGTATCAATTTATTGACCGAAACCAGTCATTAGGGTTTGTCTTCGCAAAGTGTATCCCAGTAGCTTTTTACGCAATTTCGGCCACTGCTTTTAGCTTGGTAAAGGGCCTGATCCGCTTGTTCTAAAAAGCTTAGACAGCTTTTCTGGTTGTTCGGCACCACACAGTTAATCCCAATACTCACCGTTAGCTTGATCGTGAGTTCCCCATGAATTAAAGGCGTTTCCTCTAGGTGTTTGCGAATATTCTCGGCCAGTTCTAAGGCAACTTTGTGTTGAGTGCTGGGAAGAATAATTGCGAATTCTTCACCGCCGTAACGGGCGATCATGTCGCTTTTACGTTTTGCGGTTTCTTGCATGATGTTAGCGGCATGGCAAAGCGCTTTGTCGCCTATGATGTGGCCATACTCGTCATTTACCCGCTTAAAAAAATCTAAATCTAAAAATAAAATAGACAGACTTGACTGCGAACGAGACGCTAGATCCCATTGTAAATCCAATGCGTTATCGAAATACTGGCGATTATAAATACCGGTTAGGGTGTCGGTTTGATTTAGGTGTTCTAACTTTGTTTGGTTTTCTTTGAGTTTTCTTTCAATGTGGAAGGCGCGATTGTATTCGTTGAAGTAGCGGCGACACATTAAAAAATAATAGATCCACATGACGAAAAATAATGGAGCAAGATACGAGTAGTGCTCGCTAAAAAAGCAGGCGATGGCAATGGGAAAAACAATAGAGGCGATATAAATTTGAGTGAACAATAGCTTGGGTGCCAAGCTGGAGGCAGCCCCGCTTACTAAACCCACAACAATCAGAGCCGTCAGGATCACCATGTCATGATATTGATCAATTATGATTAAGTGCACTTGCACCCCTGATAAGGTCAGTGCATGCAGGTAAGCAAGGCCTAATAAGATAATGCGCCAGACAGTGGTGTATCGGTTGTAGAAATAAGGGGTGCTCATGGCGTGTATAACACGTATGACACTGATGCTTATGAATAGGCCACTAAAGAAAATGGCTAGATCAGAATTTAATTGGAAGAAGCCAGCGCCCCAAGCCAGTAGTGGCCACACGGTGGCATAAACGAATAAGCCGGGGAATGAGCGGCTTAAAAAGTCCATGTCTGAGCGTCTTATTAAATGGCTATCCATACTTACTTACGTGCAAGGTTTCTTTTAAGTGTAGATGAGATACTCCGTTTTAAAGGAATTTACGTCATTAATAAATGAGATATATGTGCCAAATTGTTAACAATTTCTATGTGTTGTTATTTGATATGAGGAAATAAGCGCTTTATTTCCTCACTGGAAAGCCCTTCCATGCGCGCAATATTGTTTTCAGGTATGGATTCAGGGTCTGGGTACTTGGCTAACACGTCGGCCAAGGAGTCTTCGCGAATTAGGTGCAATATGGGGTAGGGGGAGCGGTTGGTGAGGTTTTCGTTGTCAGATGGATCAGTGCCATCGAACTGGTAATTGGGGTGAAAGCTGGCGATTTGTAAAATGCCTTCAAGGCCGGCCCGCTGTAACAGCCATTGGGCCTGCTGCAAATACAGCATGTACTCCTCAAATGTTTCGAGCATGTTTGGGATCACGAGCAAGGTGGTCTCACGCTCTTGTGCATCCATACTCTGCAATTCATCCAAGGCTTGTAACAGGGCTTTGTCCAGCTGACTTTCATCATGCCCTTCGAATATATCCGTATGGATTTGTTGTTGGCGTCTAGGCTTGGCGGCAAACGGGCATAGGTTTAAGCCGATCACCACGTCATCGAGCCATTGATTGATGTTGTTCTGAATGTCTATGTGAGAGTGAGTCATGGAAATCGTATGTATCGTCAATAATGGGCAGATTATAGAGCACTCTAATCTATAAATGGCTTTTATATGTCGAATTTATCTATAGATTGCGGCTTTCTTTTAAAAGGTTGGATTCATATGTCCTCTATACTGATAACAGTATAGGAGAGATGGCCATGGAACAAATTCTCAGAGACATCATTGAAGGGGTATCGAATAACTATGGTCGGTCCTTCTTTGACACCATCACTTTGAAAATGCATCAAGCCATTGGTGCTGACTATACCTTTATCGCACGACTGGATGTAGAGGCTTACGTGAGTCGTACCATTTCTCTTGTGGCCGCCGGAGAAGTGGTGGATAACATGGAGTACAGCTTACAGCACACCCCTTGTGCCAATGTTGCAGATGATAGTGTGTGTATGTATCCCAGTGACATTATTCGTCAATTTCCTAAGGATCAGTTGCTCATTGATATGGACATTGAAGGGTATATTGGCACCCCGTTACATGATTCAAATGGGGAGGTCATGGGATTAACCGTGGCCTTGTATAAAACCCCTATCAAAGACCCAGCCTGGGTAGAAACATTATTCCAAATATTTAGCGGGCGTATTGCCGCTGAAATTGAACGCATGGAATATGCCGAATCCCTAGAAGAAATGGTAAGACAAAGAACCTTACACCTTGAAGAAACATTAAAAACTCTCAAACGCACCCAAAACCAGCTGGTTCATCAAGAGAAGTTAGCATCCTTAGGTGGGGTTGTGGCAGGCGTGGCTCATGAAGTGAATACACCGTTAGGGATTGCCAAAACCGCCGCCAGTTATCAAAAAGACTTATTAAGTAAAACCATGGTTGAATATGAAAATAAAACTCTGACAGCCAGTGCCATGCAGCATTTTTTAACCCAGTCTCAAGAGGCCAGTACATCTATCGAGTTGAATTTAGAGCGGGCGGTGGATCTCATTAATAATTTCAAATTAGCGGCTGTGGATCGCATTGATAGCAGTGTCAGGGAGCATAATGTTAGTAAATTCTTGCAACATTTAGTGACCCCTCTCAGTGCTGAGTTAGCGCGTAATAAAATAGAGCTTTCCTTAGACGTGCCAGAGAATATTAGTATTAGCACATACGGTAGTGATTTATCTCAGGTGCTTAATAATTTGATTATGAATGCGTGCGTACACGGCTTTAGTGGAATCGAGAACCCGATGTTAAGCATTAAAGCGCAAGAGGAGGGTGAATCCATTGCCATCTGCATAGTGGATAACGGCGTAGGCATTGATGAATCCATTCGTGACAAAATTTACGAGCCATTTGTCACCACAAAGCGTCATCAAGGCAGTACGGGTTTAGGGATGAATATTGTGCATAATTTAGTGACAGCAAAGTTAGGTGGACAAATAGATTTATTGCCCACCCAGCAAGGCACCACTTGGCAGGTTACCCTGCCGAAAGTGTTATTTGATCATGCCATTTTTTCGCAGAAATCTAACCAGCGTTGAATGCCGGCACTGCGGTGTTTCTTTTTATGCAAAATAAAATACAAGGTGCGTTCAAAGTCTCGTTGCGGAACGGGCAATTCAATTAAGTCCCCGCGTTTTAACGCGTCTTCTACCGATATACGGGATAAACACCCCAAACCTAAGCCGTTACCCACAGCACGTTTAATGGCTTCTGTGTGTTGCAATTCTATGGCAATAGGAATTTGTGAGAGTATGCCGTGCATGGCACGATCAAAGGCTTGGCGGGTGCCTGAACCACTTTCCCTTAATACCCATGGGTACGCTTGAATATCCTCATCGCTCATGGCGCTGACATTGGCCAGTGGATGTTGTGGTGAGCAAAACACACATAAGTCATCGGTGCGCCAAGGGATGATATCCAGCTCTGGATGTTGGATCTCCCCTTCGATCATGCCAATGTCGATGTCGTAATTTAACACCTGTTGCATGATGTTTTGTGTGTTAGCCACAGTGAGGGTGACTTCGGCATCCGGGTGCGCCTGCATCAAGTCACTTAAAATACTCACCGCTAAATAATTCCCTATGGTAAGTGTGGCGCCTACGATCACTGGGCCTGCGTCTTGGTGTTGCAGCAGGGCTTGCTCCAATTCTTTGGCTTGTTCCAACAGGGCTTCGGTACGCGCGCGAATTAATCGGCCTTGCTCATTAAGTTGTAAGCGTTTGCCCACGCGGTCAAACAATAAAATATCAAATTGTTGTTCCAGTTCTTTTAAGGCCGAACTGGCTGCACTTTGGCTCATGGCGAGACTGTCGGCGGCTTTGGAAATATTTTGAAAGTGAGCCGTGGCCAAAAATACTTCCAGTTGGCGTAAGCTGAATTTCATGGTGCCACCTGCGATGTGCTGTCCAATAGCTGCAAGCTTTCTTCTGCGAAACCAGTACCGGCTTCTACGTAGTAGTTAAAGACGTTATCCACACCAAAGTCGATTAAGGATTGGCGCTCGTCTTCATAGCGCGCAATGGCGGCAATGTGCCCTTGGTAATGGCTGAGTTTTAACTGGGTAGTAATGTCGCGAATATCACTGACAGAGGGCATGGCCAACATCACAAGTTTAATGTGTTTTAATTCTCGGGTTTCCCAGAAGTCCGCATCTTCCGCGTCACCAATAATGACGTGACGGCCAAGCTGCCTGTGTCTAAGTGCTTTGGTGGCATCGGATTCCACCCCCCACACTTTATCCCCCAGGCGCGCGTGTAATATATCGTAAGAACTGCGTCCCACTCGTCCCATGCCAATGATGAGTACTTCGGCGTGCTTTAACTGTTCTTGGTATTCAGGGATAGGTTGCGGGCGCTCAAAGTATTTCACCCAGGCGCGCATGTAGGCGTAAGCCGTATGCGCGTAGTTGTAAAAGATACTGGTGAAGATAAATGAAATACTCACGCCTAATGCGATAATCACTAACCATTCTTTGACGATCCATTGATTGTTAACGCACAAGGCCGCTACGATTAAACCGAATTCACTGTAGTTAGTGAGGATCATAGAGCCCAAAAACATGCTGCGACCCGGTGCCCGTAGTGCCGCTAAAATGTGGAACAAAATCACGCCTTTGATGATTAAAATAAAACTAATGGCGGCCAATGGCAGTACCATATCCAAAGTCGGTAGCGCAGTGAAACCTATGGATAAAAAGAAGCCAATTAAGAATAGATCCTTGAAGGTGTAAAGAGATTTTGCCAGCTCCGCACCTTTTTTGTGTTGGCTTAACAACAAACCAAATACCAGAGCACCTAAGTCCCCTTTTAAATTCACTAGATAAAATAACTCATACCCACCCAGAGCTAACGCGATGCCCACTAAAGGCAGTAACTCACCGTGACCCGCTTGATCCACAATGCGATCCAACACCCATTTGGCTGGAATTAAAGCCACAAGACCTAGTGCATAAATGCTTGGAACTTGTCCGGTGGCAACTACTAAAAACACCACAGCGACGATGTCTTGCATAATCAGAATCCCCACCGCTAATTTGCCGTGGCGATTTTTCATTTCGTTCTTTTCTTCTAATAGTTTGACCACACACACGGTGCTGGAAAAACTTAATGCGAATGCGATGAGGGCAAGGGCAGGCCAATCTAAACCTGTCAGGTATTCAATACCTAGCAGTGCGAAACCTTTTAACAAAAACGCACCTACGATGACCCAAGACAACATGTGCAAGCTGGCACCGGCCCATACTGTGGGTTTGAACAAACTTTTGAAGTTGATCTTCAAGCCAATGGTGAACAGCATCAGCGTGATGCCTAAATCCGCTAAGGCTTGCAGGTTGTCTAATGGTTCAACACCGACCCAGTGCATGCCAAAGCCGGCCAACAGATAGCCCACTAAAGGTGGAAGGCTCAGCTGTTTAGCGGCGAAGCCGCAGGCGAAAGCGATAAAAATCCAGATAAAATCCATGTTTTGCCCTAAAGTGGAAAGAGCCCGTGGGGACTCTCTTATAAGTAAATTCGATAATTTATAGAAAAATTACCCATTTTGCAAATATAAGGCTCAGTCCTATGCTGTTTCACAGAACATATGCAAACAGGTGAACCATGAAAGGCTTTAACAAAGAAACCGTAACCAGTGTCCATCATTGGAATGATAGTTTATTTAGCTTCAAAGTGACGCGGGATGCGGGCTTACGTTTCAAAAATGGCCACTTCATCATGATTGGCTTGCAGTTAGAAGATAAGCCCTTAATGCGTGCTTACAGTATTGCCAGTGCCAACTACGAAGAAGAGATGGAGTTCTTCAGTATTAAAGTGCCCGACGGCCCATTAACCTCTCGTTTGCAAAAAATCCAACCTGGGGATGAGATCCTCATCAGTAAAAAGCCCACAGGCACATTATTGGTGGATGATTTGTTACCGGGTAAAAACTTGTACTTGCTAAGTACAGGCACAGGCTTAGCACCGTTCCTAAGTATTATTCGTGATCCGTATACGTATGAAAAATTCGATAAGGTGATTCTCACTCATGGTGTGCGCTACAAGTCTGAGTTGGCGTATCAAGATTTCATCATGAATGAACTGCCAAATGACGAATACCTAGGTGAATTAGTACGCGAAAAGTTGGTGTACTATCCAACGGTTACCCGCGAAGAGTATGAAAACCAAGGGCGTCTCACGCATTTGATGGAAAGCGGAAAACTGTATGCGGACTTGGGTTTACCAACGCCGAATAAGCAGGATGATCGTTTTATGCTGTGTGGCAGCCCAAGCATGTTAAAAGATCTGACTAAGATCCTCGATGAGCAAGGCTTTAATGAAACTCGCCATGGGGATTTAGCCGAATACGTGATTGAGCGTGCCTTCGTAGAGTAACCTAGTCTGACGCGCCCGTTTGAACTTGAGCAAGCGAGGCGCATTTTACTTTTCTATATTTACTTCTCAGTGATTTCTCATGAAGACCGATTGATACCTGAATGCCGGGTGTGTCGGTATTGTCATATTCTCTTCATTTGCTTGTCATAAACCTTGGATTGAATAGGGGCTCAATAATAAAGGAGTCCACAATGAAAAATCTTATCGTACTGTTTGCTGTTTTATGCGCGCTATCTGCTCAAACTTCTGCCGCTGCTTTAATTACACAAGAAGGTAAAGTGGCTTTCTCTAAAGGGGAGTATCAGTTAGTGAACGGCAATCAGGTATCTAAGTTGATTGGTCTTTCCCATCAGCAATTACGCCAATATGAAGGTCGCACTGTTAAAGTGGCTGCGGATGATACGGATCGTGGTTTGGAAGTTTATAAAGTATTTGTAAAAACCAATCAGGGATATGAAGCCAGTTATGATTGGGATGTTGTAAACCAAGATCTATACGCAGACTAGGTAAAATTTTACCCTTAGTGTTTGATTTCGCCCTTTGTGATTATGGCTAAGAAAAATAATTAATGGTCATAATCACAATCTATTAATTTCACTACCAAGCATCAGTCTGTATTTATCCACTGCTTAAGTCTTTTGGCTTACTATCTAAAATTGAGCAAGATATGCTCAATTAATCATCGAAATGTTATTTACACAACCAAACCATAGGTGCTTATGGTATTTGTGTTGCTGGATGAGGACTGATCTTAGGGATTCTTCACTAGCGGTTTACTGATCGCGGTACAATATTCGTTAAAGTTCGGTTTTTAGCTGTCATTTAGAACAGTCTTTTAGGCTTAGGTGTGATGAATTTAGTCGAATTCAGGCTTAAGCTGCACTATGCTTACCCTAATACGGTTAAGTAATGAAATTATGATGTTGTTAGCAAAACCTCGCCTTTGGCTCACCAGTGTCCAACATGGTTTTTTGGCGGTTTTGCCGGTTATTTTTCTCGGTGCATTGGCTCTGACTGTTAACCAAATTATTAGCTATTTCCCTTCTCTTTCCGGTCTTTCAGTTTTTCAAATGGGTCAGTGGGTTTTCAATGCAACCTATGGCGCATTGGCCGTTATCTTGTGTGCCAGCATTAGTTATCAATTGATCCTTCATTATCGCAATCATTATGACTTGATGGTTGATGTGTATATTGTCTCTGTTTTGGCTGCGGTGACCTTGGTAGTTGTAACCTTTATTCAAGGGTATGAACAAGGCAGCTTTAATCTCGGCTTTGATCACATGATTCAGGCTATGTGTGTGGCAATTTTATTCACAGAATTATTTGTGGCTTGGCTAAGATTTGCTCCGTTGCATTTATCTTATTTGGGTCATGAAATAAATGGGCAATTGTCCATGACGTTACGCATGATCATTCCTGGGTTAGCCATTCCGGTAATAATGGTCACCCTATATTATTTTGTATTAAAAGATGTGCACT